>JBJTVN010000137.1:0-5214 GCA_046081225.1 Alphaproteobacteria bacterium | reverse complement strand
AAACACGCGGGCAAGCCTGGGGCCGTGACCATCGCCACCAACATGGCCGGTCGAGGCACCGACATTCAGCTGGGGGGCAATCTGGAGGCCCTGCTGCATGAGGCAGGGGATGATCTGGCCAAACAAGACTCCGCCCGCAGCGCACATGCGGCGGACAAAGCCACGGTTTTGTCCGCAGGGGGCCTGTTTGTTTTGGGCACCGAACGCCATGAAAGCCGCCGCATTGACAACCAGCTGCGCGGCCGATCTGGCCGTCAAGGCGACCCTGGGATTTCCCGTTTTTACATCAGCCTGGAAGATGATTTGATGCGGATTTTTGGGGGCGACCGCATGCACCAGATGGTGTCATCCATGGGTTTGATGAAAGAAGGGGAAGAGGTCAACCATGCCATGCTGTCCCGTACCATTGAAAAAGCGCAAAAACGGGTGGAAGGCCGCAATTTTGACATTCGCAAAAACCTGTTAAAATTCGATGATGTCATGAATGAACAACGCAAACTGATTTACAGTCAGCGGCGCGATATTATGCATTTGGACACGGTGCGGGATTTGGTGGATGAATTTCGCAGTGATGTTTTGGATGGATTGCTGGATCGCTTTGTGCCCGCGACGGCCTATAAAGATCACTGGGATCTGGATGGCCTGTCCGAAGAGGTCCGCCGCGTGTTGGACTTGAATTTGCCCCTGAACACGTGGGGCGAGGCCGAGGGCTTTGGCCGCGAAGATCTGTCCGAGAAACTAAAAACCGCCGCCGATGAGACAATCCATAAGCTCCGTCAGGCTTGGGAGAATGAACAGGCCACCTTGGCGGAAAAGTTTTTGATTCTCAAACAAATTGACGGTTGTTGGCAGGATCACCTTCAGGCCCTGGATCATTTGCGCAGCGGGATTGGCCTACGCGCCATGGGTCAACGGGACCCCATGAATGAATACAAACAAGAAGCCTTCCATTATTTCGAAGCTATGCTGGCCCGCATTCGTGAACAAGTGACGATGCTCTCTCTAAGGATGCAGATCGTGCGCCCTGAGGATTTAACCCCCCCGCCCAGTTTGCTGGATCATGCGTTCTATAACCACGGTGACGACGTGCCCCCAGCCAAAGAACCCGCCCACAAACGCACCGCCGCCGCGCAGATTGACCCCAAAAATCCAGACACATGGGGCCGCGTCTTGCGCAATGCCCCCTGTCCCTGCGGATCGGGGAAAAAATACAAGCATTGTCATGGGGTGGTTTAGAACCTAGGGCCTGATTTTCTGGCCCGCAATCTCGCCTCCAGGATCTCATCTCTGGCGCGGATGCTGGATTGCACTTGGTGCAGTGTGGTCTCTAGGGTCAAAAACAAATCCTTCAGTTTTTGCCGCGGGCTGTTTTTGCGTTTCATCCATGCCACGATATGGGGACGGGCCAACTGCCACATGTTCACATCGGGATTCAGGATTTTCCCAATCCCCTCAGACAGCATCATGTTTTTATGAACCAACAGCAAATCCACCTGATTTTGCAACTGGAAATGTTCGGTCAGCTCAAACACTTGACCCAGCAGGCGGGCGAGGGATACCTCGCGCATGGGGCGCTCTAACATGGGCTCGCCCACGGCGCGGGCCATGGCGGCAAACAGGGCCCGCGATTTTGTTGTATCCACAATCCCCGTATCAAAATGCAAATCCGCCACTTTGTCATAATCCGCCACAATAAAGGCATGAAACAGGTCCGCCAAATACTTACGCCGCGCCTCGCTTAAGGATCCCATAATGCCAAAATCCATCACCGCAATTTGCCCCCCATCCGTCACAAACACGTTGCCCGGATGCAAATCCCCATGAAAATACCCATGTTCAAAAACTTGGGTGAAGAAAATAACGGACGCTTTTTCCAGCAACACTTGGGGATCCAAGCCCTTTTCCAGCAAAGCCGCTTTGTTATCAATGCGAACCCCGTCAATCCATGACAGCGTCAAAACACGGCGGGCGGTATGGGACCAGTGCACTTTGGGCACCAGCAAATCGGGATTCCCCTCAAAATTTTTCCGGAATTTTGAGGCCGCGGAACCCTCTAATCGCAAATCCGTCTCCATAGCCAGACAGTCCTGCAAAAATGTCACAACCTCTCTGGGTTTAAACCGATGCAGGCGCGGCACCGCTTTTTCCACAAAGCGGGCTATTTTAAGGAACAATGCTACATCTTTGGCAAAATCCGCCTCGATGTTGGGGCGCAAAACCTTCACGGCCACGATTTCACCGCTGATCAAGCGGGCTTTGTGAACCTGCGCGACAGAGGCCGAGGCCACAGGGACACGATCAAAATCTGCAAAAAGGGTGCCTATGGGGCCACCCAGTTCTTTTTCCACACTCTCAACGGCAACATCACCAGAAAAAGCGGGCATGCGATCCTGCAACGCCGTCAAAGCCCGCGCAATATCCTGAGACACCACATCAGGACGGGTGGCCAGCATTTGCCCCAACTTCACAAAGGTTGGGCCTAGGGCTTTCAGGGCCTCACAAACTCTTGGGCCCAAAGGGTCCTTGGTTCTGTTTTTAAAAAAAAGCCTGTAACGTTTTTCACGCAGAGCTTCGTACACCAATCCATGACGATTGAGGACTTTGAAAAAACGAAAACCTTCCCAAAGCAACATTAAAGACGAACCCCCTGGTGAATACGCACCAAGCCACCGCTGAGAGACGTCACACGAACGCCGCCAAAACCAGCCTCCTCCATCATCTGGGCTAAGGCATCAGATGAGGGAAAGGCCCGAATGCTTTCCACCAAATACTGATACGATGGCCCATCCCGCGCAATCAAACGCCCCAAATGGGGAATGATGCGTTCATACACTGCATATGGTTTTTGCAACACGGGTAAAATATCGGGGGAAAACTCCATACAATAAAAATACCCCCCATACACCAAAACCCGCCGCATATCCGCAAGGGCCCCCGCCAGATGCGTCACGTTCCTCAGGCCAAAACTGATGGTGCATACATCAAAGCTATGATCGGGAAAGGGCAGCTGTTCCGCTGGTGCCTGCACCGTTACCCCGCGCGACGCCAGGGCCAAGTCAATCAGGCGCTCACCCGCCTTTTGCAGCATAAAGGGTGAGGGATCCACCATGGTCACCACGGGCAAATCAGGATGGGCCTTCATCGCCGCAATAGCAATGTCCCCCGTGCCGGTGGCCACGTCGATCATTTTGGTTTTGGAACCTAGGGGCAATTTGGCCACAAAAATTTTTTTCCACAAGCGATGTGTGCCCAAACTCATCACATCGTTCATCATATCATAACGCGATGCGACCGAGGCAAAAACGCCCCCAATGCGGCTTTGACGCTCCTTCGGGGTCACCTTTTCCTGACCAAAGGTCTGACTGTAGGCATCGGAAATCATGCGGGCTCTTTAAAGAAATGTTAATCTTCCTTTCATCATATCCTGATAGCATCAACGAAGAAAAGGGATATAAAAACCATGGCCAAAAAAAAGCTGATCCTGATCCTTTTGCCTGTCCTCTTGCTTCTGATCGGGGCGGGGGTATTTTTTTCTGGAATTTTGGATAAAAAAGACCCTGATGCCAAAGAAGAAGGCCATGAATCCGCCAATGCCGAAGACGCCGCCGAGCATCCAGAGGATGAAAAAGCCGCTAAGGCAGATCCCATTTTCTTTGAGCTACCCGATGTCATTGTCAACATCAAGGGCAAAGGCAAAACCAAGGCCACCAATTTCCTGAAAATCAAAATCAACCTTGAACTGGGGAATCCAGAATCCCTGCCCATCGTGGAAAAACGTCTGCCGCGCCTGATTGATCAAATGCAAACCTATTTACGGGAACTGCGGGTTGAAGATTTGGAAGGGTCAGAGGGATTGCTGCGCCTGAGGGAAGAATTGCTCAAACGCATCCAAGCCACCGCTGATGGGGCTGATGTGAAAGATGTTTTGTTTGCCGAAATGATTTTGCAATAAGATTATGACCAACACAGACGATCTTTTGGACCCAGACAACCTCGAGGCCTCTGCCAACCCTGAAGACGGCATGATGGAGGAGGATGACGGGGGCGAGCGTATCCTGAATCAGGATGAAATTGACTCGCTGCTGGGCTTTGGTGATGATGGCCAAGATCAGGCCGTGGGGATCAGTGCCCTCGTGAATAGCTCTATGGTGGCCTATGAACGGCTGCCTATGCTGGAGGTTGCCTTTGACCGCCTGGTGCGGATGCTCTCCACCAGTATGCGGAATTTTACATCTGATAACGTTGAGGTCACGCTGGAAAACATGACCTCGATCCGTTTTGGGGATTATCTAGATTCCATTCCCCTGCCCGCCCTGTTGGCGGTGGTTAAGGCCGAAGAATGGGACAACATGGCCTTAATCACCGTGGAAAGCCCCCTGATTTATTCCATTGTGGATGTCCTGCTCGGGGGGCGCGGCAAACAGCAAACCATGCGTATCGAAGGCCGCCCCTACACCACCATCGAGCGCAAATTGATCGAGCGCATGGTAAACATCATTTTATCCGATATGTCAGAGGCCTTTGACCCCCTCTCCCCCGTTACCTTTAATTTTGAACGTCTGGAAACCAACCCCCGTTTTGCCACCATCGCCCGCCCTGCCAACGCCGCCATTTTAATCAAACTGCGGGTGGATATGGAAGACCGCGGCGGCACCGTGGATTTTTGCCTGCCCTACGCCACGCTTGAGCCTGTGCGGGAAATCCTCCTTCAGATGTTTATGGGGGAAAAGTTTGGACGGGATTCCATTTGGGAAACACACTTGGCGTCGGAACTGTTGCAAACGGGCATTGGCCTGCAAGCCGTTTTGGGGGAACAACAAATGACCCTGCACGAGGCCATTTCCTGGAAAGTCGGCAGTCAAATTCAGTTTATGACCAAACCCGAACAGGCCATTGATTTGTGCTGTGGCAGCGTCCCCCTGTTCAAGGGACATTTGGGACAAAAAAACAGCAACATTGCGGTGAAGGTGCACAAACGCCTGATCCGCCTGATGACAGCCAAGGATTAATGCCATGCTTCCTCTTATTTTCGATAGCGTTCTGATTCTTTTTCTTCTGGCGGCGTCTGTGGGGGGGTGGCGTTTGTACAAAAAAATCCTCACGCTCCAGGCTCTGCATCAGGATTTTCAAAAAAGTCTGCGGGCCTTTGATGAAACCAGCCGTCAAACCACCGAAACCTTGAGTTTATTAGAAGCCAAGGCCAAAGAGGTGCAA
>JBJTVN010000136.1:0-6374 GCA_046081225.1 Alphaproteobacteria bacterium | reverse complement strand
GCATGGAACTGGGCCAAACAGATTCGGGCCCCATCACCCTGTGTGATAATTTTGAAGGCTATGTGCAAGGCATCAGCCAAGCCCCCTATTCTGTGGAATATGAAGTCATGGGCCAAAAAGAAGGCACCCCCCTGTTCCCCGCCGCGACCAAAAGCATCTGGATCAGTCTGGCCTTTTTCACCATTTTCATCAACAGCTCGCTGCGGTTGGCCGCCAAGATGGATTGGGTGGGCGGCGGCGGTCTGGCCGATGGTTTGCAAAAACTGGTCAGCAACACCCTGGGCAATCTGGATCATTACAAAGCCCTGATGCAAAAAACTGTGGGCTTGGCGGCCGATATTGTGCAAAACGCCGCCATGAAAGCTGGGGAGGGTAAGAAGGATAAAGATAAAGATGGTAAAGATGGTAAAGAGGGTGACAAGGACAGCAAGCCTGCGGACGGATCGTCCTCGGGAGGCGATCAGAACAACGCCGACCAAAGCGGGGGCGGCCAGGCGGCTCCAAGCCCTCAGGAAAGGACCCCCGTCGCATGACAATCCGCACCCCCCTCATTCTGATGATGGTTTTGGCCCTGCTGTGGGGGCAGGGGGCATGGGCGGAGAATTCTATCGTTGACCCCTCAAAACGTCTGGCGGAAACGTGCCAGACGTACGAAAGCATTCAGGGCGACGTGACGGGCAACAATCCGGCGGCCAGTTTGATCCAGAATTTTCTGCGGGCTTTTGCGGCCCTGCAACAGGCGTTTAATGCCAAAATTGCCGACGCATCGGTGGGGTTGGGGTTGATTTTGCTGGTGTTGTTTTCGCTGTTTTATGTGTTGCGGATGCTGTTTCCCTTTACCCCCTATGGTCAGGTTGCGGAGACCTATAACCAAATTTTCAATCTGTGGGCTGTGGCGGCTGTGGTGTTTTTGATTGTCATGAACCCCAACTTTATTCCCAACAATGTGGTGTATCCCATTTTCAAAAGTTTGATTAACGCCAATTTCAGCTTGCTGCAGGTGTCATCCACCTTGGCCAATGACGCAACAGAGGGCGCCGCCAAAACCGACCCCAGTTGTCTGGGGCAATCAGGGGGCAGCGACCCGCTAGAGCGCATCATCCGCGGCATCGTCGAACAAACCACCTACGCCCAGGGCGTCAGCATGAGCAATCTATGCATCAGCATGAGCATCATGGGCTTTGCCAACCCCGATGACGGTGACCGGTGTTTCGAGGCCAACAAAAAAGAGGAAATCAAGGCCTGTCAGGAACAAAATGTGGGTGCTAAGCTATCCTGTGGCCTGCAGGTAACGGGTCAATTGATTGGGGGATTTTTTGCCGGCACGTGGAAGGTTTTGGTGTCGCTCTGGGATCTGGCAAAAAATAAATTTTGGGGGAATAATATTTTCGATGGATTTTTCAACATGATCATCGCCATGATTTTTGGGTTTGGTTTGTTCATGATTGCGCTGTATAAATATCTGATGATCGGGCTTTATATGCTAGAGGCGGCTATGTTGCCCTTTATCCTGTCGTCATTCTGGAGTTTGATTTTGATCGTCGGCATCATTCCCGCAGGGCGAGAGGTCATCAAAACGGCCTTCTTCGCCGTTTTGCAGGGGGGGGCAACCATCATTTTTCTGGGGGTTGGCCTGTCTGTGATTGCCGCTATGGACACATATGTCTGGTATCAATTTACGAAGGATTCCAATATGATCCAAACCACACTTGTCAGTTCCAAAAACTTTATGTACGCGTGGCCGCTGTGGATGATTTTGATCACCAGTTTTGCGGGCATCAACGCCCTGAAACAGGCGCGGTCCATGGCCGAATCCGTGTTCAAAACGGGCCTGAGTTTGGAAATCGCGGACAGTTTGTTCAATACCTTTAAGGGGATGGTGTATTTTGTCTTGGATGTTGCAGGGGATCTGGCCACTGCAGGGGGCTTTAGCAAAATTCGCCGTGTGGTGCTGCGCTGATGCATCTGATCTATTGTCCCTGTCCCCAGCATGATGTGGCAGAGGCCTTGGCCCGTGGTCTGTTGGAACAGCGTTTGGCCGTGTGCGCGAATATTATCCCTGCCGTGACATCCCTGTTTGTGTGGGATGGACAGGTGGCGCAGGATACAGAGGTTGTGATGATCATCAAAACCCTAACCCCTGAGGGGGCCGAGGCGTATTTGAGTGCCCATCATCCCTATGACGTGCCCGCCATCATCACCATCCCTGTGCAGGCCAACGCCGCCTTTCAAGCGTGGGCGGTATGAGCGTTGAAACCCTCCCCCCCTTACGGGACATTGTGGCCCAGCATGATCTGGTGGCCCGCAAACGGCATGGGCAAAATTTTTTGTTTGATTTTAACGTGTTAAAAAAAATCGTGCGCTTTTCAGGTGCAGCAAAACAGGACACCGTGGTGGAAATCGGCCCAGGCCCCGGGGGCCTGACGCGGGCGTTGTTTTTAGAGGGGTATCAAACCGTCATCGCCATTGAAAAAGACCCCCAGTTTCTGGATGTTTTGCGGGATATTCAGGCCGTGGCCCCCTTGAAAATTGTCATGCAGGATGCCTTAACGGTGGATTTTGCCCAGTTGGGGCAGGGGCCCCGCCACATCGTGGCCAATTTGCCCTATAACATCAGCACGCCCTTACTCACCCGTTTTTTGACGGCCCGCGCCGACATTGCCAGCATCACCGTCTTGCTGCAAAAGGAAGTCAGCGAACGCATGGCCGCCCCCCACGGCAGTAAGGTTTATGGACGCCTGAGCATCTTGGCCCAGGCCCTGTGCGATGTGGCCCTTGGCCCCATTGTCTCGGGACAGGCCTTTGTGCCCCCGCCCAAAGTCACATCCCAAGTCATTCGTCTGATCCCAAAACCCACCGCTGTGTGCGTGACCACCTTGCAGCACATCACCGCCGTGGCCTTTCAGGCGCGGCGGAAAATGATCCAAAGCACCTTGATGAAAACCCTGCCCCTGATGCCAGAGGACTTGGCAGCCCTCAATCTCACCCCCAGCCACCGGCCAGAACAGATTCCCGTGCCCACATTTGTGGCGTTGGCCCAACTTTTGCAACCGCGTTTACATTTGGGCAATGTTTCTTTGTCATAAATTTTTATAAGACGGTTTAAAAAAAAGCATAACACGATGACGAACCTTCGCAGCGGTTTACAAACGGGCCTACAGCAATCCTTGGTCATGACGCCCAAGCTGCAACAGGCCATCAAATTGTTGCAGTTATCCTCTGTGGAGGTTTCTGCGGAAATCGCGCCGTATCTTTTGGAAAATCCCCTGCTGGAGATGGATGATGGCCTCTGCGATGGCCCCAAAGCCCCCGCCAGCGATGCCCCCCATGATCTGGACATCAGCGATCAAGATTTTTGGGACCCCAGTTCGGATTTATCCTGCATCGATCTGCCCCGCGCCGACGCCGACCATGACCTGTTGCTAGAGCGGGGCGAGGAAGAAAGCCTGCGGTCCTATATCACCCGTCACATCGGTTTGTTGTTCACCCACACGGGGGATATTTTGATTGCCCTGCGGTTGCTGGATGGGTTGGATGCTTCGGGATATTTGGTGGATGATGTGGCGGAGATTGCCCAGCAGTTGGGAACCCAGCCCGAAGAGGTGGAGAGCGTTCTTCAGGTTTTGCAAACGCTGGAACCGGCGGGCTTGTTTGCCAGAACATTGGCCGAATGCCTCAGTTTACAGCTGCGCGACCGCAATCGTTTGGACCCCCAAATGGAAACGTTGATGGATCATCTGGAGGATTTGGGCGGCCAGCATTATGATAAACTCATGTCTTGGTGCCAAGTCACGCGGGACGAGCTCAAGGCCATGGTCACAGAAATCAAAAGCCTGAACCCCCGCCCGGGGACCCGTTTCCTCAGCGAACGCGCCGAAACCATGATCCCCGATGTGCTGGTGAAAAAAGACGCCGCGGGCCAGTGGCAGGTGCATCTGAATCCGGCAGCCTTTCCCAAAATCACCTTTCAACAGGCGGTGTACGAGGATTTGAAGGATCGTCTGCACCGAAAAGAGGATAAAGCCTACCTAACCCAAAGCCGCAGCAATGCGGATTGGTTGTTGCGCGCCCTGCAACAGCGGGCCGAATCCATTTTCAAAGTCGCCTCAGAAATCGTGCGCCAGCAAGAGGCCTTTTTAAACCACGGCATTGTTTACCTGAAACCCATGGTGCTGCGGGATGTGGCGGAAAAAACGGGCCTGCACGAAAGCACCATTAGCCGCGTCACCACCCAGAAATTCATGGTCACCCCGCGGGGCACCTTTGAAATGAAATACTTTTTCGGTCAGGGGATTGCCAACGCCATCGGCACGACCTATAGCGCGAAATACATCAAAGAGCGCATCGCCCATCATATCAGCGGCGAAACCGAGCGCACGGTCCTTTCCGATGATGCCTTGGTCGAGGCCCTGAAACAGGAAGGCATCGATGCCGCCCGCCGCACCGTGGCTAAATACCGCGAGGCCATGAACATTCCCTCCTCTGCCCAGCGTCGTCGGGGGCTTAGGGCGGCACTTTAGGGCATTGGTTTTAAAAACCCCGTCTTGGCCAAACTTTCTTGATATTCCATGGCGGGGTCCGAATCCGCCACAATGCCGCATCCAGTATGCAAATACAGCCGGTTTTTTCCCCAGACCAAGGTGCGGATCAGCACATTAAACTGCATATCCCCCGTGGCACTGATATATCCCATGGACCCGCAAAAGGGCCCCCGCGCCATGGGCTCGATGCGGGTGATTTCATCAATGGCCTTGATTTTCGGGGCGCCCGTGACGGACCCACTGGGAAACAGGGTTTTCAGGATGGTGATGGGATCGGTGCCTTCATAAACCTTGCCCCGCAGCGTGCTGGTCATCTGATGAACGTAGGAATAGGATTCCACGGACCATAACTCTGACACCATGACACTGCCCGCATGACACAGCTTGGCCATGTCATGACGCATCAAATCCACAATCATCAAGTTTTCCGCCCGATCTTTTTCGCTGGTTTGCAGGTGGGTTTTTAGGTGCGCATCCTTCACAGGGTCCTGCGTGTCACGGGGACGTGTGCCCTTCATGGGGCGCATGGTCAAATCGTTTTGGGGGCTCAGGTGAAAAAACAGCTCTGGCGACAACGACAGCAACACCGTATCCCCCATATCCAAAAACCCACCATAAGGGGCAGGGTGCCGCTGGTTCAGGGCGTGATACAGGGGGGGCAGGTTCTTTTTAGCATAGCGGCCCGAGAACGCTTGGGCGATGTTCACCTGATACACCGTGCCGGCGGCAATGCTGGTGCGGGCGTCCTGCACCATGCCAGTATAGGTTTCGGGGGACAGCAGGGGCGTTAAAACAGGCAGGGCAGGGCAGGGGGGCATGGTGGTGGTCTGTGCGGCCAAGAGCTTCAGATACGTGGCCGTCAACACCCGAAGGCGTTTTTGGGCGGTACGTTCCCAGGCCGTCGGTGTGGTTTCAGGAAACCCGCTGGCCATAGCCACTGCCCGTTTCTGGTGGTGATCCAGCGCCACAATGGCGGGATAATAGCCCATCCATGCAAAAGGGTAGGGGGCGTAGGGGGGATAGGGTTTGACCCCTTGCCGCTCTAGCCCATGCAGCATTTCATACCCCCAAAACCCCATCCATCCCGTTTGAAAGGGGGGCAGGTCCTCTTTGGGCTGCAGCGCAGGGCAGGGGGGGGGCACATCCCAAAGGCTATGGGGGTCATCAGGGGTGGGCAGGGTGTCCTGCCGCAGCACCCGTTGGGGCGCAAATCCCAGATAGGTATAACGTCCCGTATCCTGCAGCACGCAAAGGCCACGGGACCAAGGGATCAGGGGGACCAGATAAGGCAGGCAGGACGTTATAACCGAAAACACAGGGACACAACCAAGCGGGATAGGACACAGCCCCCCATCATACCCGATTATTCGGCAAAGCGAATGACTTTCAAACCGCGTTGCTGGCGTTGATTCAGGACATCATAGCGACGGGCCCGCTCCATAGCGGCCACACGTTCATAAACCGCCTGCACAGTGGGGGATGAAGAAACACGCGTAACAGATGTTGACGACGTAGGCTCGCCCCGTTGTTTCCGCCAAGCGGTCAGAATGCGTTTTTTATAAACCATCTGACGATCCGGTGACGCCGAATGGTAATGGGCAATGGCCCGCGCCCACGTGGTGTGGCGGGCTTTGAGCTCCTGAAGAAATTGCGCGGCGTAGGTGACGTTGGCCATAGGGTCAAACCCCTTGTTCAGTGAGGAAAAGGCCTTAGGATGATGTTTCAGATTGATCTGCATGCACCCGATGTCGATGCTTTTTTTGCCCTGTTTGCGGAATTTTTCAACGGCGGCAATGGCCTCTTGCTTGCTGTTATAATAATGACCAGCCCCCT
>JBJTVN010000135.1:0-4391 GCA_046081225.1 Alphaproteobacteria bacterium | reverse complement strand
AGGTCACCGGACCCTGAAGCCAAACCATAACGACAAAGAAAGACCCTTTGCATGATGCCCGCCATTGTTGCCCTATCGGGGTTGTCTCTGTCACACGAAGAGCGCGATCTGTTTCTGGCCTTCCCCCCTTTGGGATTTATTCTGTTTCGGCGTAACTGTGAATCGGTGGATCAAGTGCGGGCGTTGACCCGTTCCTTGGCGGATTTATTCCCCCAGCGCGAGGTGCCCATTCTGATTGATCAGGAAGGTGGACGGGTGCAGCGTCTGCCCTGGTGTAATCTGCCGGCGGTGGGATCCTTAAAAACCGATGATGCCCTTGTCCAGCACGTTCAGACCATTGCGGATCAATTGTTGCCCATAGGCATTACGGTCAATGCCCTGCCGCTGTTGGATTTGCGCCTGCCCCATCAGGACCCCATCATCGGGGATCGCGCCTTTGCCGGATCGCCGCAGGAGGTCGCCCGCCAAGGCCAGATTATGATCGACGCCCATTTGGCCAGTGGCCTGATGCCCATCATGAAACACATTCCGGGCCACGGACGGGCCACCTGTGATTCCCACATTGCCCTGCCCGTGGTCACAGAATCGCGTCAGGTGTTAGAGGAAACGGATTTTCTGCCCTTTCGTTTGTGCCGCGCCCCGTGGGCCATGACGGCCCATGTGGTGTATACCGCGCTGGATGATCAGCCCGCCACCCTATCCCCCAAGGTCATTCAGGACGTGATACGGGATTATATGGGGTTTGAGGGTGTGTTGCTGAGTGATGATTTGGGGATGCATGCACTCTCTGGCACCCTGACGCAGCGCACCCACGGCGCCCTGAATGCCGGATGTGATATAGCGCTACACTGTTCCGGCAATCTAATGGAAACGCGGGAGGTCCTGCAGGCCGCCGCGGAGCATGCCCCACCAAGCGTATAGTGTTTCCCTTTTATTTCCCCACTGACCTGCAAAAGGATCAAGGCGACAATCCGTTAAAAACCACTACACCTTCGCCGGCGGCGACATCTGCAGCATGGTTTCTAGGGGGCGCAGGGCGGCCAGACGCAGGGCCTCTGGCAGGATGATCTCAGGCTGTTCGGTTTTCATGCACTGATACAGTTTTTCCACGGTGTTCATGCGCATATACGGACAGGCGTTGCAGGCGCAGGTGCTGTCCAGTCCCGGCACATCCAAAAAGGTTTTATCCGGCGATGCCAGCCGCATCTGGTGCAAAATCCCCAGTTCAGTGGCCACAATATAGGTTTGATAGGGGGTGTTGCGGGTAAAGGCGATCAACGACGATGTGGATCCCACATGGTCCGCATGGCGCAGAATGGCGGCGGGGCATTCGGGGTGGGCGATGATGGCGGCCTGGGGGTGGCGGGTTTTCAGACGCACGAGGCCTTCTTCGGAAAAACGCTCATGCACCATGCAGGCCCCCTGCCACAGCAGCAGTGGACGGCCTGTTTTTTCCATCAAAAAATGGCCTAAATGCCAATCGGGGGCAAAGATAATCGGCTGGCTTTCGGGGATTTGGTGAATGATGGCCTCCGCGTTGGAGGAGGTGACGATGATGTCCGACAGGGCCTTCACCTCCGCCGAACAGTTGATATAGGTTAGGGCCAGATGGTCGGGGTGGGCTTCGCGAAAGGCCTTAAACGATGCCGGCGGACACGATGTTTCCAGGGAACAGCCTGCCCGCATATCCGGCAGCAAAACCTTTTTTTGGGGGCTGAGGATTTTGGCCACTTCGGCCATAAACTTCACCCCGCAAAACACAATCATATCGGCATTGGTGGCCGCAGCCTTTCGGGATAATTCCAGCGAATCCCCCACAAAATCCGCCAAATCCTGAATGTCAGGCTCTTGGTAATAATGGGCCAGAATGATGGCGTTTTTGTCCTGCCGCATCTGACGAATGGCCGCATCTAGGTCCAAGGAGGATTGGGATTTTGAGGTGATACCCCCCCCCAAAGAAGGGCCGATGCTGGACATGGTGTCAGAATTCATAAAGCAAAGACAATAGGCCTATGGTAACCGATCAAGGGCAAAAAAACAATCCCGCATCCATCATCCCCAGCAATGCAATGGCTTAGGGTTTTTTCGGGGCGGCAGTACGCAGGGCGTCGATTTTTTCCATCAAAGCCTCTTTGGACAGGGCCCCTGGAATAAAGGCATCCCCGATCAAAAAGCTTGGGGTGCCGTTCAGCTGCAGACGTTTGGCGAAATCTTGGGACGCAGCCAGTTCTTTGGACACCTCTGGGCCAGCCATATCCGCTTTCAGTTTTTCCACATCCAGTCCGGCTGTTTTGGCCATATCCACGATGGCCTCTTTGGACAGGGCCCCTTTGTGGGACATCATGGCGTCATGCAGGGGGCGGAATTTGCCCTGTTTGTTGGCGGCGAGGGCGGCGCGGGCAGCATCCTCTGAGGAGGGGGCCAAAATGGGGAAATCCAAAATCACAAACCGCACATCTTTGGTGGCATCGGCCACGGCATTGACGACGGGGGTCATCATTTTGCAATAACCGCAGTTGTAATCCAAAAATTCATAAATCGTAATTGGGGCATCGGGGTTGCCCACGATGGGAAAGCCCGTGACTTTGGCCAGTTCTGGCTTGATGGTTGTCAAGAGGTCTTGGCGATCTGTTTCCTGTTTTTGCTGCAGGGTTTTTTGATACTGTTCAGCGGCCTGAATCACCAGTTCAGGTTTTTTCAAAAGGGTTTCCTCCACAATCTTCGCCATGTCTTCTTTGGAGACAGAGCCCTGACCCGTCATGACAGAGCCATTTGTGTAGCGATATACCGAAACTGTGATGATCAGCAAAAGGCCCACAACGAAAAAACGGAAAAAAGTCTGGGACATGGGGAAGGTGGGCCTTTCTTTAAGAGATTAAGAGGCAACGGGGCATTTCACCGCAGGCTATGCACTATGCCACACAGGGCACTATGCACACAGGCGGTGACGGCCCTTTTGACGACGACGGCTGAGGACGGCACGACCGTTGGCGGTGGCCATACGGCTGCGGAAGCCATGGCGACGTTTGCGGACCAAATTGCTGGGTTGGTATGTTCTTTTCATGGGAAACCTCGGGCGGATGTTAGGATGCGGATGATGCGGCGGATTTGGCGGCAGCTTTGGCGGCACCAGGAGCGTTGGCACCCCGAAAACCGGCACCCGTTGTCCGTTCGCGGATACGGGCGGCTTTTCCAGTTAAATCACGCAAATAATACAGCTTGGCACGGCGTACGTGACCACGACGCACCAAGGTGATGCTGTCAATCAGGGGGGAGTGCAGAGGAAATACACGCTCAACACCCTCGCCGTAGGAGATTTTGCGCACTGTAAAGGTAGAATGCAAACCGCGGTTGTTGCGGGCGATGCAGACGCCTTCAAAGGCCTGAACCCGCTCGCGGTCACCCTCTTTGATTTTGACGGCCACGGAAACGGTGTCCCCTGGGGCAAAAGCGGGGGTGGCTTTCCCTGCGGACAAAGAGGCCAGATGTTCGGCATTCAAAGTTTCTATTAAATTCATAGCGTCAGTCATCCTTCACAAAACATTCTGGGGGCGTGCCAGAGGTATAATTTTCCCACAAATCCGGCCTTCGGTCACGGGTGATCCTCTCGGCTTGCTCTTTGCGCCACGCTTTAATAGCAGCATGATGGCCAGAACGCAAGACTTTTGGTACGTCCATCCCCTTCCATTCTGCGGGTCGTGTATAATGGGGATATTCCAGCAGGGGGGTGCTGAAACTTTCCTCGGTCCCGCTGTCCTGATTGCCCATCACACCCGGCAACAGGCGCAGGCAGGCATCCAGCATGGCCATGGCAGCGATTTCCCCGCCGCTGAGGACATAGTCCCCCATGCTGATTTCCGCGATGTTGTAATGATCCAAAACCCGTTGATCCAGCCCCTCGTACCGGCCACACAGCAGCACAAGGCCGTGCCCCTTGGCCAGCGACACCGCATGGGCCTGCGTAAAGCGTTGGCCGCGGGGCGAGAGATAATAGCACGGACGCCCCTGAAACCCGCCGCCGGTTTCCAGTGCCTGTCCCACCACATCGGGACGCAGCACCATCCCCGCGCCGCCCCCAAAGGGCATATCATCCACCCGCCCAAAGGGGCCCGTGACAAACTGTTTTAAATCCACCGTATCCAGCGACCACACCCGCCCCAAAGCCCGCCCCATGGTGGACAACCCCAAGGGCCCCGGAAACATCTGGGGGAAAACGGTGAGGATGGTGGTGTGGAACGGGGGGGCAGGAGCATCCCCATCCCCTGCCTGATCATGCTGTTGATCCTTCATCACAAACCGCCGCCCCTAAACATCGTGGGGGGAGTATAGTTTGTTTTTGGGGGCTTGGCCATGGTTTGGTGGGGGGGAAAGACAAGGAGAAATCATGAAAA
>JBJTVN010000134.1:0-6581 GCA_046081225.1 Alphaproteobacteria bacterium | reverse complement strand
TACCCGACATGGCCAGCGTGGTCACGTGGCAGGATGTGTACGCTTTCGTAAAAAGCAATCGTTCAATCTTTTCCCATCACGCTGATTTTCTGGAAAATTTTTTGGCCCGTCCGGAGGATTTCATAAAATGAACACTCGCATTCTTTTTTTGCTGGACTCTTTTTTTGTGGCGGGGGGCGGCGTTCATCCAGCCAATGCCCAAGCGGCTGAGGATGTGCCCTTGGTGGTGGCCGTGTCCCGTCTGCCGCAGGGGTGGCATCCCCTGTATGAAAGTGGACCCGCCAATCAGGCCCTGTTGCCCCTGACCACGCCGCCCATGGTGTCACGCAACGACCAAGGGCACTTTGTGTGCCGCGTTTGTGATATATTGCCCACTTTGGACAATGGAGGTCTTCGGGATACCGATAAAGGGGGTTTAGAGCTGCAGCTCAGCATCAAAAAAGGGCTGCGCTGGGGCGATGGCTATCCCGTCACAGGGGCGGACGTGGTGTTCACCATGGATGTCATGGCCTCTCTGCCCCCAGATAACCCCTATCGCCAGTATCGCAACCGTTTGTCCCAAATCACCCTAAAAAACAACACCGTTGTTCTGTCTTTTCCAGAGCGGTATCGTCTGGATGATCTCATGCCCACCTTTCCCCTGTTGCCTGCGCATTTGGAAAAGGCCCGCTTTGATGCCGACCCCGCCCAATATCAAACCCAAAGCCAATACCAGCGCAAACCGGATGATCCGGGGCTGAGTTATGGCCCCTTTCATCTGGCAACCCCTGGGATCACCAATGCGGTGTTTTTGCGCAATCCGTCCTATCCTGTCTTGCCCAAAACCCCCACCCGTCTTGAGCTGCGCACCTACCGCACAGAGGCCCTGGCGCGGGATTTAAAGGCTGGGGCCGTGGATCGCGTCGTGCGTTATCAAAGCCCGAGTGATAATGGCCAAGATACCCTTTTGCAAGCCCTGCCGGCGGATACCTATACCGCTGTCTGGCAGCCCGAGCCCTATTTGGTGGTTCTGGATGCCATGGGGGATCTGTCCCCTGCCCTGCGCCGTGCGCTGGGACAAAGCGTCAACTGGGATCAGGCGGCCCAATCCCTGTTTAACCGCCATCTGGTGCCCACCCAGAGCCTGTTTCGCCCCGATGACCTGCGTTTTGCCGAAACGGACCCCGCCCTGCCCGATGAAGGGGCCCTGAAAACCCTGTTGGCACAAGAGGGATGGCGTCTGCAGGATGGGGTTTATAAAAAAAAGGACCGCTCCCTGTCCTTTGCCATCACCACGTTGGCGGGCCAGCCCAACCTGTTGGCCTTGCAGCAGATTCTGGCCAACGCCCTGAAAGCCCAAGGCATTCCCGTTACCCTGCAAACCGTCAGTCAGGGGATTTTCTATGGGGAAGACCTGCCCAACCGGACGTTTGAGGGTCTGGCGTTATACATTGTGCCCACCACGGGGGCCCCCCTGATCAACTGGCTGCGTTCCGTATACAGCGTCCCTGGGGCAGAACCCAGCGTACCCGCCCTGCTGGATGCCCTGAACCAAAACCCATCCGCAGAGAGTGAACGCGCCCTTTGGGATCAAATTCAGGCCCATCTGGCCGCCGAGCCCCGCTTTATCCCCCTGTTTTTCACGCCATCCCTGACGCTGCAAAAAAACACGTGGTCCTTGCCCGACCCCAACGCCCCCTTGGAAACAGCGGGGGAGTGGGTGAGGCGGTGAGGTTAGCGCTCAGGCGAAACCGGCGCCGATTGTTGGGAGAAAGCCTGAAGCAATACCTGCATATCCTCACGTACAGCTCTTCTAACTAAGGGCAACATGTCTTCTTCTCTCTGAGGTGGTACAAGGGACATAACAGCCTTCACAATACGGGAAGTGCTTTCGTTACCTTCAGGATTAAAAGCCTTTATGGCCTCAAGAATTTCATCTTTTGGGGACTCCTGATCCATCATTTTTCCAGAAAAAGATCTCAATGTTGTTGGCAAAAGAGAGGACCATGCCGATGGAAGATATTTGTGCTCTTTCGCCTCGCGTATCCATAATGCGCAGACTGTTTTCGTGACAAAATCTGCAAATGTCAAAGATGGTGAATTTCCATTCCCTGTATTCTCATCGGCCATACTATTATCCTTTCACTTTATGTTGCTATCCGTGAAAGGCATTATGTGTCTGTGTCTGTGTCTGTGTCTGTGTCTGTGTCTGTGTCTGTGTCTGTGACATTTGTCCCATTTTTCGTCAAAGCCATGGATTTTTTTAGCAAACCCCAATCTGGCCGTATCTGTGGCCAAGGGGATAAAAAAGTAAACGATCGCATACTTTTATCCCCTTCCTTTTCCTTTGTTTTTTTGGCAGTGTGGGGTCATGACACCGCCGCGCTATGTTCTCGCCCTGCCAAAGGGCCGTATTTTAAAAGAATTCCAAGGCATCTTGGAAAAAACCCCCCTGCGGATTGAGGATGATTTTTACGATGACGCCTGTCGCAAGCTGATGTTTGCCACCAACCGTCCCGATCTGTCCGTGATTCGGGTGCGCAGCTTTGACGTGGCCACCTTTGTGCGTTACGGCGCGGCCCATCTGGGGGTGGCGGGTATGGATGCCATTGCGGAATGTCAGGACCCAGATGTTTATGTTCCCCTGAATTTGGGCATTGGGGCCTGTCGCCTGTCTGTGGCAGCACCGGAAAAGTGGGCCGATTCCGAAAAAAGCGACCCCTTTTGGCATGCCACCCACATCCGTGTGGCCACAAAATACCCCAGCATCACCCAGCGACACTACGCCCAAAAAGGCATTCAGGCCGAATGCATCAAATTAAACGGCGCCATGGAGCTGGCACCCGCTTTGGGATTATGCCGCCGCATTGTGGATTTGGTGTCCAGTGGGGAAACCCTGCGTATGAATGGCCTGAAAGAGCTGGAAACCCTGATGCCCGTTACGGCCCATGTGATTGTGAACCGCACCGCCTATAAACTGTATCCCGACGCCATCGGCGACATGATCCAGATGTTTCAGGAGGCCCTGCCATGATCTTCACCCCCGACACGTGGCAGGCGGCCTTTGATCAAAGGCAATCCCAGCGCCAAACCTTTGACAACCACGAACACACCGTGCGGGATATTCTCCATGATGTTCGCAAACGGGGCGATGCCGCCCTTTATGATTATACCTTGCGCTTTGATCGGTGCCGCCCCACGGCCCTGACCCTGGGCCCCGAGATTTGGGATCGGGCCGAAGCCTGCCCCCAACCCGTCAAAGAGGCCCTGACACTGGCCGCCCAACGCATCCGCACCTTTCACAGCCTGTCTTTGCCCCAAAATGTTCACCATCATGACCCCTTGGGGCTGGAACTGGGCGTGACGTGGCAGGCGTTGTCCCGCGTGGGGGTTTATGTGCCTGGGGGGACGGCGGTTTATCCCAGTTCCGTTCTGATGAATGTTCTGCCCGCCAAAGTCGCCGGCGTGCCCTTTGTGGCCATGGCGGTTCCCACGCCCGATGGGGTTTTGGATCCTGCCCTGCTGTATGCGGCCCGTTTGGCGGGGGTTGATGTGATTCACCCCCTAGGCGGGGCGCAGGCCATTGCCGCCCTGGCCTATGGCACCGAAACGGTGGGGGCGGTGGATAAAATCGTGGGTCCTGGAAATGCCTTTGTGGCCGAAGCCAAACGGCAGGTCATGGGTCAGGTGGGCATTGACAGCTATGCTGGCCCATCCGAGGTTTTAATCGTTTCGGATTCAAAACAAAATCCCCTTTGGATGGCGTGGGATTTGCTGGCTCAGGCTGAACATGATCCGCGGGCGCAAAGCCTGCTCATCACCGATGATCTGGCCTTTGCGAAGATGGTTCAGGGGGAGGTTGAACGCCTGCTGCCCACGCTGTCCCGCGGGCAAACGGCGGGCCAAAGTTGGCGAGATTACGGCATGATGATTGTGGTGCAGGATATTCTCTCTCAGGTTCCCGCCATGGTCGCCGCCATCGCGCCGGAGCATCTGCAGATCTGCATAGAGAATCCCGATGCCCTGATTCCCCATCTGCGTCATGTGGGATCCCTGTTTATTGGTCCCTACACCCCCGAAGCTTTGGGGGATTATCTGGCGGGTCCCAACCATGTTTTGCCGACGTGCGGCACGGCGCGATTTGCCTCGGGTTTATCGGTTTACGATTTTTTCAGGCGGATGACGTATCTTAGGGGGTCTGCACAGGCCATGAAACACCTCGGCCCTGCGGCGGCAACCTTGGCACAGGCCGAAACTTTATCTTGTCACGAACACAGTTTAAGGGTTCGCTTTTAACAGAAAGGATACCGTGATGCGCCGCGATCTTGTATCCGTGGCTTTGGATACTGGCCCCCTTGTGACTTTTCATCCCAGCGTTGTGCACGAACGGGATGTGGCCATCCGCGATTTGTTGCATGAAAACGTGTTTACCCCCCTCAGCGGGGCCATGGGCCCTTGGCATTTGAATCTGTCCATTCAGGACAACCGCATTGTGTTTTTTGCCAAGCACATCACCCACGACCTTTCGGAAATTTTGCGCCTTTCTCCCCGCACCTTAACCCCCATCATCCGGTCCTATTTTGACATTTGCCGCAGCTACACACAGGCCCTGTCCAACCGTCAACCCCACCAGATCGAGGCCATCGACATGGGACGACGCGGCCTGCACAACGAAGGCGCCGAGGCTTTGCAAAAAAGCCTCTCCCGCGCCTTTACCACGGATCATGACACGGCGCGGCGCCTGTTTACGCTGGTGTGTGTGCTGCACATTCGTGCCGAGGGGTTGTTATAGGGAAGGGGCCCCTGCCCTGTCCGCTCATGTTTTTGACATGGCTTTTTTCAAAAGGATTTTGTAAAGTCACCTCCATTCCATCGTGAACCAAGGTCTGGGCATGCCCCTGCGCACCGAAATAGCCATTGCTGTCCGTTACTTGCGCCCCAAGCGCACGGAAAGTTTTATCACGTTAATTGGCATTCTATCCCTCATCGGCATTGCCTTGGGGGTCGCCACATTGATTATTGTGATGTCTGTGATGAATGGCTTTCGGGTGGAGCTCTTATCCCACATCATTGGCCTGAATGGTCATATCAGCGTTTATCAACCGGGTCAGGGGGCGCCGGATTATGATGCAACCTTAAAAGCCATTCAGACCCTCCCCTCCGTCACATCTGTTATCCCCCAAATTGAAAAGCAGGTGTTGATGCAGGCGCGGGATCGGGCCCGCGGCGCCGTCATTCGGGGCATTCGGGAAGAGGATTTTGCCAAGCGTCCGTCTTTATTGAACGGCCTGACCTCGGGGGCGCTGGACAATTTTCGTCAGGGACAGGTCATCATCGGGGCCGATCTGGCGGATGATTATGGCCTGAATATCGGGGATAGGGTCCGCTTTTTGTCCCCCACAGCCTCAAAAACCCCCTTTGGTTTGGTGCCCCGCGCCATGGTGTTTACGGTGGGGGGGTTTTTTCGGGCGGGTTTGCAGCAATACGATGCCTATTATGCCTTTATCCCCCTGAACAAAGCCCAAGCCTTTTTTAACTATGCCCCCACCGCCGTGGACAGTTTAGAGGTGACGCTAAACAACGCCGAAACCGTCACACAGGCCAAACGGGATTTGGCCAACATTCTCCCCCCCTTTTGGATGGCGCGGGACTGGCAAGCCATGAACGCCAGTTTTTTCAATGCGCTGGAGGTTGAACGCACGGTGATGTTCATCATCCTGACGCTGATTACCATCATCGCCACATTTATCATCGTGGCCACCCTGTTTATGCTGGTGAAGGCCAAAAGTCGGGATATTGGTATTCTAAGAACCCTGGGCCTGACCCCATCGGGCATCATGCGCATTTTCATGATGACGGGCAGCACCATCGGCGTGCTGGGCACGGCCTTGGGCTTTTCTATAGGGGTTTTGTTTTCAAACAACATCGAAAGCATTCGCCGGTTTATTGAGCGTATGGCCAACACAGATTTGTTTTCCAAGGAAATCTATTTCCTATCGGAAATCACCGCCATTTTGGATTGGGACGAAGTGGGGCTGGTGGTGGGGATTGCGTTGTTTTTTTCCCTGATGGCCACCCTGTATCCCGCCCGCAAGGCCGCCCGATTGGACCCTGTGGAGGCCATTCGCAATGAATAACAACGCCTCCCCCCTTGTTCTTTCTGGGCTTTCTAAGGCGTACCCTCAGGGGAATGGTCGCCTGCTCAAGGTTTTACGCGGCATTGATTTTGAATTATCCCCAGGCAAAGTCACAGCCCTGCTGGGCATTTCAGGAACAGGGAAATCCACACTGTTGCATATCGCAGGCCTTTTGGAACAACCCGATGATGGGGATGTGATGATTTTGGGGCAGTCCACGCGCCGCCTTTCCGCCGCACAGTCCACCGTTTTGCGCCGCTGTCATATCGGGTTTGTGTTTCAGTTTCACAATTTGCTGCCAGAATTCACTGTTTTGGAAAATGTCATGTTGCCCCAACGCATCAACGGGGCCAACGCGCTGGATGCTAAAACACGGGCTATGGACCTGCTCAGCCGCCTTTTGTTGCAGGATCATCTCCACAAAATGCCCCAGCAACTCTCTGGCGGGCAACAGCAGCGGGTGGC
>JBJTVN010000133.1:0-3004 GCA_046081225.1 Alphaproteobacteria bacterium | reverse complement strand
AACACCTGCGAACGGTGTTTTTGGATCCTTAGGGCATTTTACGCACCACGCCCCGCCTGATCCCGACTCTTCCACAAAGAATACACAATGCCAGAAGCGAGGAGCAAAATGGTCACGCCCAAGCTGATGACGGGGGGGACTTTTTCGATGCCCATCAGATCGGCGGCCAGAACCTTGCCCCCGATGAAAATCAACACCACGGCCAAACTGTATTTCAGATAATGGAACCGGTGAATGATGGCGGCCAAGGCAAAATACAGCGCCCGCAGCCCCAAAATGGCAAAAATGTTGCTGGTGTACACGATGTAGGGATCTTTGGTGATGGCGAAAATGGCGGGAATGCTGTCCACCGCAAAGATCACATCGGCAAATTCCACCAAAATCAACGCCAAAAACAGGGGCGTCACAAAGGGCTTTTTTTTGCTTGGATTGTCAGGATCGGGCAGACGAACAAAAAATTTATGACCATGCAACGTGTTGGTCACAGGCAAATGGTTTCTGAGCCATTTCAGCAGGATATTATCCGCCAAATCGGGGTTTTTTTCCTTGGCAAACAGCATCTTGATTCCCGTTCCCACCAGAAAGAGGGCAAAAATCAACAGCACCCATTCAAACCGCGCCACCAAAGCCGCCCCCACAGCGATCATGATCCCCCGCAGGATCACCACCCCCAAAATCCCCCACACCAAAACCCGATGCTGGTATTTTCGGGGGATGGCAAAAAAACTGAAAATCATGGAAATGACAAAAATGTTATCCAGCGCCAGCGTTTTTTCAATCAAAAAGCCCGTCAGGTATTCTTTTCCCGCTTGGGGGCCAAATTCAAACCATACCCAGCCGCCAAAACACAGGGCCAGAACGATATAAAACGCGCTCAGGCCCAAACTTTCCCGCACACCGATGTCGTGATCTTTTTTGTTCAAAAATCCCAAGTCAAAGACCAACAGACCCAGAACCACCCCAAAAAAAAGACACCAGACCCAAACGGCCTTGCCCATCCAAAGGGCGGTGAAAAGATCCATGATCCCTATTCCTTTACAAAGATACGGTTGACAAGCGATAGGCCGCCGTGGCCACCACCATGATCAGACTAAGGGGCAGAAAGACCTTCCACCCCAAACGCATCAACTGATCATAACGGTAACGGGGGAAGGTGGCACGCACCCAAATAAAGCAAAACAAAATAAACACCACCTTCAAAACAAACCAGATGATCCCCGGAATGGCATTCAGCAGGGGCACATCCAGCGGCGGCAACCACCCGCCCATAAACAAAATCGTGGTCATGCCCGCCATCAAAATCATGTTGGCGTATTCGCCCAGAAAAAACAGGGCAAAGCTCATGGAGGAATACTCCACAAAATACCCCGCCACCAGTTCCGATTCCCCCTCGGGCAGATCAAAGGGGGCGCGGTTGGTTTCCGCCAGCGTAGAAATAAAAAACACAATGAACATGGGAAACAGGGGCATCATGAACCAGCCGTCCTTTTGGGCCAGAACAATCTCCGTCACATTCATGGACCCCACCATGAGCAGGACCGTCACAATAACAAAACCCATGGACACTTCGTAACTGACCATCTGCGCGGCGGAACGCATGGCCCCCAGAAACGCATATTTGGAATTGCTGGCCCACCCCGCCACAATAATCCCGTAAACCCCCAGCGAAGAAATGGCAAACAGGTACAAAATGCCCACATTGATGTTGGCCAGAACCAGAGGCTTGCCGTCATCCGTCATCCCCACGGGCACCACGGCCCACGCCACCAAGGCCAGAATAAACGTCAACATGGGGGCCCCCACAAACAGCCACCGGTTGGCTCCACTGGGGAAAATGGTTTCTTTGGTGAACAATTTTAACCCATCGGCCAAGGGTTGCAGCAGCCCAAACGGACCCACCACATTGGGGCCCTTGCGCAGCTGCATGGCCCCGATGACTTTTCTCTCGAAATACGTCAAATACGCCACCGCCACCAACAAGGGCACCGTGATGGCCAAGGCCCCAAGGACCATATACAGGGCATCCCAAAAAAGCGGATTGTCAAACACTAGGCCACCGCTTTTGTATCATCAGGATTCTGGGCCCCATACACAAACACACGGGCACATTCCGCCATGGTTTTGGACGCCCGCGACAGGGGGTCCGTCTGGTAAAAATTGCTGATGTGATACACCAGCGGGGCTTTGTCCAGCATTTTGGGGCTTTGGGGGAAACGGATCCACGACGGGGCTGGACACTGATCCCGCAGCGACAGAAAGGGGTGGGCTTGGGTCATGGCCAGACGCACATCCTCTAGCGTGCGATACGTCAGGGATACGCCGGCAACATGATCCGCCAAGGCACGGAAAATTTTCCAATCCTCTTTGGCCAAGTGGGGGGGCGTAACGGCGGGCAAGGCCTCTTGGATGCGGCCCTCGGTGTTGACGTACAGGGCCTGCTTTTCTGTATAGGCCGCCCCAGGCAAAATCACATCGGCATAATGGGCCGCTTTGTCCCCATGATGGCCCTGATAAATCACAAAGGCCGTTTCCAAAACATCCGTGGGCACATCGTCCGCCCCGTACAAATACAACGTGGTCACCGTACCAGAACGCACGGCATCAAACAGAGCCCGCTGCCCCCCCTGTGTCACAAAGCCCAAATCCAAGGCGGCCAGCGTTCCCACACTTTGGTGCAACACGTTAAACCCAACGAAGTCCGGCGTAATCATGCCTATGGCTTCGGCCAGATCGGCGGCGTGGGCATAGATGGCCTCGCCGTCGGGACGGGCCAGAACCGATGCGCCCAGAATCAGGGCGGGACGCTGGGCTTTTTTCAGGATATCCGCAAAGGGAACCGCGCCCTTGGCAAGGCTGCGAAGCACCTCCGCCGTGTTGCCAAGGTGGTGATAGGGATAGGTCAAATCCACGGCCTCCCCCACCACACCCACGGGCAGGCCATTTTGCAAATACCGTTTGCGAATACGGGCGTTGATCAGGGGCGCTTCCCAGCGGGGATTCGTGC
>JBJTVN010000132.1:0-1167 GCA_046081225.1 Alphaproteobacteria bacterium | reverse complement strand
ATGAGCTTTGGGGCGGATTACCAGAACAGCCTGCTGGGCCTTCAGGCCAACCGCTACATTGCCCTGTCTGACTGGCGCACGGGGGCCAAAACGGGGTTTGAAGAGCGGGCGTTATCCGGCTATGACGCCCAGATTTCTGGGAAGTTGCCTTGGGTGGCGGGGCTGGAGGCCTTTTATAAACGCCTGATCTGGCAACGCAAAACCGATAAAAACATCCAAGGCGAGCAAATCGGGCTGGAATACACCCCCGTGCCGGCCATCACCCTGCGGGCGGGCCATGAAAAGGACGACGAACGCGGATCTGGCTTCATGGCCGGCGTGCAGGTGAACACGACGTTGGGCGGGCAAGAGGGCGTGGATCCTTTGGCCTGGACAGAACAAGACGATTTTTTAAACGTGGCCCAGCAGCGCTATCAAAAGGTCCGGCGCGAGAACACCATCCGCACAGAAGAACGTGAAAAAACAAATGCCCCCGCAGTTTCTGCCCGCACCCAGCAGGTCACGGCGGTGCTGGGGGCCCCCACCTTTGGTCCCATGGGCATGAGCCCCGCAACCCCCCTGACTCTGGGCACCATTATCCCGAACGACAGCGATATTAACACCATTTCTGTGGATGGACTGACGGTGACGTTTTCTGACGGGGCCGTCATGATGGTGGGGGCCAATGTGCGGGTGCGGATTCAAGAGACGCGTATTACGTATCTGGCGGGCACGGGCTCGGTGCAGTACGTTTCGGGCACGGGCACGCCCCATGTCCTGAGTGTGCCGGGCGGCGAGGTTCAATTGCTGGGCACGGATGTCTCTGTGGTGCCCGAAAGTGCCTTGGCCTCCACCATCAAAGTCCATGATGGCCGCATCATCGTCACAGCGCGGGATGCCAGCAATGCCCTGGTGCCCAGCGCCACGGAAACGGGGAATCAGGGGGATGTGGTGTTGCTGAGAACCCTCTCCGCCACCACGGGGGATGCCAGCAAACTGCCCCCCACCGACCCCATCGTCACGCAGCATCAAAAGCAGCTGTTTGAGGACCGCACCCGCGACCCCCAGCAAATGGACAGCATCACCAACAACCCCAAATCCGTGCCCTTTGTCACCCACAGACCCGTTTATACGGGCACAACCGTGCCCGCCGTGGGGGAAGCCTTTGATATGACCGTGACCTTTAAC
>JBJTVN010000131.1:0-5072 GCA_046081225.1 Alphaproteobacteria bacterium | reverse complement strand
CTGAAGCCCTTTATGGAGGGCAGCATGGATCGCCTGTTGCCCCTGTCGTGGGATGCCCAGTCTTCGGGCGATTTTGGGCAGTATGTGGCCCGCATACGGGTGATTTTGGAAAATAAACCTGGGATTTTGGGCAGTTTGTGTAATATCATCGGACAAAACCAGTCCAACATTAACAATTTAAAGATCACTGAGCGCCAGAATGATTTTTATGCCATTATGCTGGATCTGGATGTGCGGAATCAGGATCATTTGCAATCGATTTTGGCGGCTTTGCGGTCCCAATCCACCATTCATGATGTGATGCGGGTGGTGACATGATTTTGCCTGAGGTTCCGGCTTTGGCCCTTTTGGCGTCCCGTACGCCCGATGCCCAGCAGGCGGCGCGGGATATGATGGTCCATTATCCCTTTGTCAGCCCCGCAGAGGCCGATGTGATCGTTGTGTTGGGCGGTGATGGGTTTATGCTGGAGACTCTGCATAAGACCATGAAAAAAAACAAAAAAATTTACGGCATGAATCGGGGCACCGTGGGGTTTTTGATGAACAGCTATGCCCGCGAGGGGTTGTTTGAACGTCTGCGCCGCGCCCAAGATGTGATCTTGCACCCCCTGAACATGCAGGCCGAAACGGTGGATGGGGAAATTTTTGAGGCGCTGGCCATCAACGAAGTGTCTTTCCTGCGGGAAACGCGGCAGGCGGCCAAACTGCGCATCAGCATTGATGATGTGGTGCGGTTGCCAGAGCTGGTCTGTGATGGTTTGATTGTCACCACGCCGGCGGGCAGTACGGCGTATAACCTGTCCGCTTCGGGGCCCATTTTGCCCTTGGGGGCCGATTTGCTGGCCATGACCCCCATCAGCCCCTTTCGTCCCCGCCGTTGGCGCGGGGCCATTTTGCCCCACACCGCCCGCATTGTCGTTGAGCCCATCCACCCCCACAAACGCCCCGTCAGCGCCGTGGCCGATGCGGTGGAGGTCCGTGATGTCGTGCGCGTGTCCATTCACGAATCCCGCGACCGCTGTTTGCACCTGCTCTTTGACCCCGAACACAATCTGGAAGAGCGGATTTTGAATGAGCAGTTTATGACCTAAGCCCCATGCCCACCCTTGCCCTGTATCAACCCGACATTCCCCAGAATACGGGGACCATTATGCGGACCTGTGTGTGTTTTGGGGTGCCGCTGGTGTTGATTGAACCTTTGGGGTTTGTGTTGGATGATCGCAAACTGCGCCGTAGTGTGATGGATTATGCAGACCACCTGCATTATGAACGGCAAACGTGGGATGTGTTTTACCAAACGTTGGGGAATCGGCGTTTGGTGTTGGCCACCACGCGGGGGGCGGTGCCCTATTATGACTGGGATTACAAAGAGAATGACGTGCTGTTGTTTGGATCAGAATCTGCGGGTGTGCCGGATTTTGTACACCAAGCCGCCCACGCGCGGATTGTGATTCCCATGGCATCCGGCATGCGATCCCTGAATCTGGCGGTCAGTGTCGGGATTGTTCTGGCGCGTTCGCGGGAGGGTGATTTTGGGAAGGTGTTCCCACAAATCCTTGTCTAGGCTAAAAAAAACACCCGCAGCGCCCGTTCCTCGGGTTCGTATTGCAAGGTGGGGGCGGCGAGAACGCGGCGGTCTTCTGTGGACCACAGGGCGGGTTGGGTCAGGGCTATGGCGTAACGCAGGGGGCGCTGGGTGGTTTTCAGGTGGGGACGAATGCTTTCGTAGCCCTCTGCCCCCAAGGCGGCCCAATGGGCATGGGGTTCATTGGCCTGACAGAAAAACCGTTGGTCCCACAAATGGGGCTGATCCGCCGGCAGGGGGGTGGGGTCGATGGCTTGGGCCTCTCTGTAGATCAGGATTTTTTCAGGCGTACTGGTTAATATGCACCCATGCAAACTGAGGGTTTGCTTGGGGGTCTGATACAGGGCCCACGTGGCGCGGCTCAGGCGGGCAAAGCGTGGATCCACGGCCTTTCCGCTGATCAGGCGCAGGGCCTGTTTTAAAATACGACGGGCGATTTCCCCATCTTGGGCAATCAGGGCGGGATAGGGCAGGGTGATATAGCCCTCGGGAAAAATCTGAACATGCTGACGAAAAAACGTGTCCGGATGATAATCAAAATAATCACGGGTGGCTGTTAAGGCCCCTATGGTGGTTTCCAGATGATGGGGCGTGTCCATCAAGGCCGCCCGCAGGCGATTGCGTAAGAAGGACATTTTGGCATTGCTGGGATCCTCGATCCAGCGCAGGCCCAGGGCGCGGGCTTCGGCGACGATTTGATCTTTGGCCACCATCAGCAGGGGCCTGACCACCTGAATGCCCCACCAGGTATGGATGGGCCGCATCCCCGCCAGACCATCCACCCCGCTGCCGCGCTGGGCCGCAATCAGAAAGGTTTCGTTTTGATCATCGCTGTGGTGCCCTGTGATCAAAACAGGGTGATGATGGGCATGGCACCACGTGATCATGGCGCGATAGCGGGCCCGCCGCAGCGTGGCCGCATCGGCCCCCGCGGGGGTATCCAAATTCAGATTGCAAAAGGGAACCCCCAGATTTTGGCACCACCGTTGAATGATTTTGGATTCTATGATTGATGCCGCCCGTTGATGATGGTTGATATAAAGGGCCGTGATCACGGTTCCCTGGGGCACAGAGCGGCGCAAGTGATGCAGGGTCACAAGGCTATCAACCCCCCCAGACAGGGCCACCGCCATTTGGCGGGCAGAGGGCAAAAAGGTAAGGGGCGGAAGCATGGCCCAGTCGCGGTTAACCGCAGGCGGCCTTGGCCCGCTTGGCCCGTTGCAGGATGGCGGGGCTGGCCTGTGGGTAGCGGCGCAACAGTTCATCAAAACTCAGGCAGGCCTGTTTGTTTTGCTTGGCGGATTGCAGAGACAGGCCCAGCTTGAGAAGGCTGTCGGGGGCTTTGTGGCTGTCGGGATAATCCTGAAAGCCTTTTAAAAACATTTCACCGGATTTTCGGTAGTTGCCCTCGGCATAATACGCCTCGCCCATCCAGTAATAGGCATTGGGGATCATTTTATCGTCGGGATTGTTTTTGATAAAGGCCGTGAAGTGGTCCCGTGCCTCGGCGTATCGTCCCTGTTTTAGGGCATCGATGCCGGTTTGATAGGCACCAGCCTCGGATGGGGGGGTGTCGTGGGTGTCCTCTAGGGGTGGGGAGGGGGCGGCCTCCCCCAAAGTGGGACTAGGTTCCGAAGGGTCGGCGGGGGCTTCTGCCGTATCGGTTTCTGGGGCGGTGTCTGTGGGCACAGCTTTGGGGGCGTCGGCCAGTTTTTGCTCAAGGCTGCGGACGGTGTTTTGCAGGGTTTCCAGTTGCTGGGTTTGGGTCTGCAGGGTGCTTTCAAGGGTATTCAGTCGCTCTTGCAAATCCATCAGGGATGCTGGGGCGGGGGCTGGTTCTGCTGAAGATACAGACGAAGACGACGCGCGGGGGGGAATGACATCCCCCAGAGAAATAGGCTCCTGAGCGGAGGCGGAACTGGAGAGGGCAAAGCCAATTACACCAAGGCAAAAAAAGGAAAATCGGGGAAAAGACAACGGCATCCGATAAACGTCTCTTTATTTAAAGCGGAAGGTAATCCGGCCCTTGGTGAGGTCATAGGGGGTCATTTCCACCGTCACCTGATCCCCCGCCATAATACGAATACGGTTTTTACGCATTTTTCCCGACGTATGGGCCAAGATTTTGTGGTCATTATCCAGTTTAACGCGAAACATGGCGTTGGGAAGGACTTCCTCCACCGTGCCGTTAAATTCAATCAGGTCTTCTTTGGCCATAACACCTTTGACTTAAAGATAAAAGGATGAAAAGAAAGTTAATAAGACTTAGCACATCGTCATTGCGAGCCTCCGGAGGAGGCGTGGCAATCCAGTCTTTCCAGTGACGGCATGTCTGGATTGCTTCGCTGCGCTCGCAATGACACAGGCTCTGGGTAAGTCCTAGTTAATCTTTCTTTATCAGGGTTAAGGCGTAACCCTGAAAGCCTTAAAAAGCAACAAAAATAAAATAAAGGGGGCGATGAGCCATCAGCCCCCAGTAGAGTCATCAACGATGAAGGGTGTTTAGTATTTTTTCTCAGCGTCTTCGTCTTTGTGCTCTTTGTCGTGATCGCTGTGATCGTCGGCTTTTTTGGCATCTTCAGCAGGGGCTGCAGGGGCGGTTTCGGTAGCCGCGTGATCTTGGCCGTGTTCATTGGCCAAAGTGGCAGACGCCCCAGCCACGAGGATCAAGGCCGCCAAGGTTGTGGAGAGGAAAAGGGTTTTGATGGTCATAAAGCAAGATTCCCAAACATTTCAGGGTTGGTTGTGACAGGGCATGGTCCGGTCCTAGGGTTATAACACCACGACGTTTTTCATTCCCGCTGGTCATTAGAACACCCGCCTTTGCAAAATCAAGAGGGATCGTGTAAAGTCCGGTCCATCCGTTGACGTTTGGAATCCATATGGGGATAAAATATCACACTGCCGAGGATTTTCAGGGTATGCGCCGCGCTGGCCATCTGGCTGCGCGGGTGTTGGATTATATCGGGGATTTTGTGGATGTGGGGGTATCCACAGAGCGTTTGAACCAACTGTGCCATGATTATATTGTTCAGCATGGGGCCATTCCTGCGCCCCTGAATTACAGGGGCTTTCCCAAATCCATTTGCACATCAGTGAATCATGTGGTCTGCCATGGGATCCCGTCGCCAGAGAAAATTTTGCAAAATGGGGACATCATCAACATTGACGTGACGGTGATTGTGGAGGGGTGGCATGGGGATACCTCCCGCATGTATATGGTGGGCAACCCCAAGGGGCAGGCGCGAAAATTGGTGGAGGTCACCTATGAATCCATGATGCGGGGGATCGAGCAGGTCAAACCTGGGGCGCATTTGGGGGATATCGGGTATGCCATTCAGTCCTACGCCGAATCCTTTGGGTTTTCTGTTGTGCGGGATTTTTGTGGGCACGGCATTGGCAAGGTCTTTCATGATGCCCCCAGCGTTTTGCATTATGGCCGCAAAGGGGAGGGCGTTCGCCTGGAAGAAGGCATGTTCTTCACCGT
>JBJTVN010000130.1:0-3455 GCA_046081225.1 Alphaproteobacteria bacterium | reverse complement strand
GTTTGGCAATCGTGATTTTCTGGAGGGAGATAGGTAATGATGATGGTAACAAGGTGCCTTATTTTGGATAAAACTCTATTGTAGTTGCGCTGAATTTTTTGATTTCTTGTAGTGAAGTCATGCAACCTTTTTTTTTCAGGTTGACGTTGCCCGTTTAATATCATACTTATTTTGTTTAGAATTAAAAAAGGGCGGTATGACATGTTATCCATGAAGGCCAAGTATGCGCTGCGTGCCCTGATGGTGATGAGCCAGAATGAAAAAAAGATGCTTTCCAGCAAGGTCATCGCCGAAAAAGCCAACGCTCCGTCAAAGTTTTTGGACAATATCCTGCAAGAGTTGCGTCATCACGGCGTGGTGGACAGCAAGCGGGGGATTTTTGGGGGGTATTTTTTGGTGCAGCCCCCAGAAAAACTGCATTTGGGGGATATCGTGCGCATGATTGATGGGATGCTGGCGCCGGTGCCTTGCGCCAGTGTCACGGCCTATCGTCGGTGTGATGATTGCGAAGATGAAGCCACCTGCAAAATCCGTTATGTGATGCTGAGCGTGCGGGAGGCCATTTCCAACGTCCTGGACACCATATCCCTGAAAACCTTGACCCAAATGGATCTCAGTGCGGGGCCTCTGCGGGGGTTGTCGGATTCGTAACCATGAACCCCAAAAACACTTAAACCATAAAGATTGTCCCACCCAAAAGAGTTTGACCATGCGTTTTTTGTTGATGCTGTTGACGTTGACCCTGTTTTTTTCCGTCCCTGCTACTGCGGATGAGGGCAAAGAATTGTTGAATGTCTCATATGACCCCACGCGGGAGTTTTATGCGGATTATAACCCCCTGTTTGCCAAACTTTGGAAAGAGAAAACGGGGGAAGATGTGGAGATTAAACAATCCCACGGCGGCTCTGGTAAGCAGGCGCGGGCGGTGATAGACGGTTTGCGGGCGGATGTTGTGACTTTGGCGCTGGCCTATGACATTGATGTGATTGCGGAAAAAGGGGGATTGCTGCCGGCGAATTGGCAAGAGCGCCTGCCCCACAACAGCACGCCCTATACCTCCACCATTGTGTTTCTGGTGCGCAAGGGCAACCCCAAGGGGATTAAAGATTGGGGAGATTTGATTCGCCCTGATATTCAGGTGATTACCCCTAATCCCAAAACATCCGGCGGGGCGCGGTGGAATTATCTGGCCGCCTACGGCTATGCCCTGAAGGCCCATGGGGGGGATGATGCCAAGGCCCAGACCTTTGTGAAAAAGCTGTTTGCCCAAGTGCCTGTTTTGGATACAGGGGCGCGGGGGTCCACCACCACCTTTGTTCAGCGGGGCATTGGGGATGTTTTGTTGACGTGGGAAAACGAGGCCTTTTTGGCCGTAAAAGAGTTTGGCAAAGATCAGTTTGATGTGGTTGTGCCGTCCATCAGCATTTCTGCAGATCCCCCCGTGGCGGTCGTTGACAAAGTGGCGGAAAAAAAGGGAACGCTGGCCATCGCGCAGGCCTACTTGGAAACCCTATACACACCCGAGGCCCAGCGTTTGGCCGCCAAGCATTTTTACCGTCCCCGTGATCCCGCCATTGCCAAAGCGTTTCAGGGGGTGTTTCCATCCCTGAACCTGATGACCATCAATGATTTTGGGGGCTGGAAAGCCGCCCAAAAACGGCATTTTGATGATGATGGGGTGTTTGATCAGATCACAAAACGGTGATGGAAATCTTGTTAGGGATTGGGGGTGTGTATGGTGAGGATACGCCCCCTCGGTCGTGTCTGTCCCTTAGCTGCAGAAGCAAGCGTTTAAAGGGATAGACATGAACAGCTTTGATATGCGCCCCCTGCCCGAAAAAAAACTGGCCTTTTCCCCGCATCTGGACTATGGTGGGGGTGTTTTTTCTGATCTTTAAACATTTTTCTCTAAGGGACGCTTATGCAGGTTTTTTACGATCAAGATGCCAACCTCGACCTGATCACCGGAAAAACGGTGGCCATCATTGGCTATGGCAGTCAGGGGCATGCTCATGCTCTGAATTTACGGGATAGCGGGGTGAAAACCGTCATCATTGGTCTGCAAAACGGATCCCGCAGTGCGGCCCGTGCCCAAGCCGATGGATTCAAGGTCCTGCCCCCAGCCGAGGCTGCCAAAATCGCCGACATCACCATGATTCTGGTGCCCGATGAAAAACACGGCGATTTGTATGCGCAGGATTTGGCCCAGAACCTGAAAAAAGGCTCCACACTGGCCTTTGCCCATGGTTTTAGCGTGCATTTTGGCACCATCGTCCCCCGCGCCGATCTGGACGTGATTATGGTGGCGCCCAAGGGCCCCGGCCACACCGTGCGCGGCGAATTTTCAAAGGGTGGCGGCGTGCCCTGCTTGATTGCCGTGTATCAAAACGCATCGGGGCATGCGCTGGACATCGCCAAGGCCTACGCCAAAGGGGTGGGCGGCGGAAAATCGGGAATGATTGAAACCACCTTCCGCAACGAATGTGAAACCGATTTGTTTGGGGAACAGGCCGTGTTGTGCGGCGGTGTGTCCGCCCTGATCAAGGCGGGCTATGAAACGCTGGTTGAGGCCGGATACCCCGAAGAGCTGGCCTATTTCGAATGCCTGCACGAGGTCAAACTGATTGTGGATTTGATTTACGAAGGCGGTTTGAGCAATATGCGTTATTCCATCTCCAACACCGCGGAATACGGCGATTATAAGGCCGGACCCCGCATTGTGACGGATAAGACGAAAAAAGAGATGAAAAAGCTCCTCACCGAAATCCAAACGGGTCAATTTGCGCGGGACTGGATTGCCGAAAACCAAACGGGCGCCCTGTCGTTCAAGGCCACACGCCGCATCGAACAGGAACACCCCATTGAAACCGTGGGCCAACGCCTGCGCGCCATGATGCCGTGGATCAAGAAAAAGCCCCTCGTGTCTGAATCCGAACGTCAGGTGGCGTAGGGACATTGGCACGTGTTGGGCGTTTTTGAACCCTGTTTCCCGTGGTCATGATGATCCCCCCATCCCCACAGCCCCAGAAACGAATGTTGTCCCGCAAAGCCTTTCTGGGGCGTATGGCCAGTTGGCTGGGGATGACCTTTTTGGTCATGGGGGTATCCTTGGGGGTGGGGATGGTGGGGTATCACGTTTTTGAATCCATGCCGTGGGTGGATGCCTTTTTCAACGCCGCCATGATTTTGGGGGGTATGGGACCGGCGGGCACCCTGACCACCGACGCCGGCAAAATTTTTGCGGGCCTGTATGCCCTGTACTGCGGGATTTTGTTGCTGTTCTGCGGCGGCCTGCTGCTGGTGCCCGTTTTCCACCGCGTTTTGCATTATTTTCATGGGGATCGGTGAATTTTAAAAAATTGTTTGAATTTCTGGATAATGGGGTTATAATTCATTTTTAAATTGGGTTATAGTTGGGGGGATATATGCGTAGTAGATGGAACAGCCTTGGAGAC
>JBJTVN010000129.1:0-10105 GCA_046081225.1 Alphaproteobacteria bacterium | reverse complement strand
GACCTCGAATCGTGACGATGTCTATAAAAACGACATCCGGTGTTCTCACACTTTCGAGTAAAAACTCAATGAGAGATTCTGGATCAGTGAACGTGTTAGGGTTTGTGTTTCCCATGGGTGGTGGAAGTCCTTGTTGGGACTGAGCTGTAGGCCCCACCACTATGCCGTGCCGTGCCGTGCCGTGCCATTTGTCACATTTTTTTTGATTTTTGCAAAAAAAATTGATCTGTCCCTTAATCCCCCAGCGCTACCCCTTCACGGCGGGGTCAGGGGATTTTTCATGGCCTATTGACAGGGCCTGTGATAGGATGGTTTCAACAAACATGCTTTCATGCCCCAAGATGACATCGGTTATGCCCCCCTGTGATTTCAATGCTGAGGATATGGTTCTGCTGCAGGCCCTTTTGGGGGCCTTGCCGGAAAAGGGATTGTCTTGGCAGACGGTTTTGGATGTGTCCCCGTCCCTGTTGGTGGCGATTAGCGCCATTCCCTCAGCAGAGGCGGGTTTGTTTGACTTTATAAAACGGGGGTGTGTGCACACCATCACCCAACAGGCACAGGTCATTGCCGCCCCCCAAAAAACACGGGATCGGGTGACAGAGGGGGGCATGGCCTTTTTGAATCTGTTTGCGGCTGCGCCCGCGGCGGCTTCGGTATTGATGGCGGCGCATCCTGTTGGGTTTCAGGGAATTTTATGGGCTGTGGCGGATCAAATCTGGCACCATGCGGGGGATACATCAACGGATCATAATTACTATACAAAACGGGCGTTGTTGTCCCAAATCCTGCTGCATGCGGTGTTGTTGATGACGGGCGCGGGGGCGTATCATGCGGCGGAGATGCGGGCGTTTTTGCAACGGGACATTGCGCGGGTTTTTGCGATGATGCGCCCTTTTTCGGCCATCAAGACCTTTTTCTCTTCGGGGATGGGGGCGGCTTTCCCCCCTTTGAAAAAAGCATAGGCGGCTTGGGTTATGACATTGGATGTTACGTTTTTTCGGGATTTTTATAACACCCCTTTGGGTCTGTACACGGCGCTGGATGTGTTGTTGGGCATTCGCAGGATGAACCCCTCTTGGGGGGGCAAGACATTGTTTTTTGGCTATGGTTTGCCTTTGTTTGCCCAGTTTCCAGAGTCAGAAAAGCAAATGATCTGGGCCATGCCAGCCCGTCAGGGGATTGTGTTTTGGCCCGCGAATCGCCAAACCCGCGCGGTGCTGGTGGAGGATAACCAGATGCCCTTTGCCGATGAAACCTTTGATAACATCGTCTGCCTTCACAGTTTGGAATTCGCCCAAGACCCAGAGGATTTTTTACAGGAAATTGTGCGCGTGGCCACACGCGGGGCCAGCATAACGCTGATTGTGCCCAATCGTCTGGGGTTATGGGCCCATCGGGATAAAACGCCGTTTGGGTATGGAAACCCCTATACGTTGTCCCAATTAACCCATCTGTTGCAGCGGTGTTCCCTAACCATCACAAGGAAAACACCGGTTTTATCGTTTTTTCCCTGTGCATCTCGCTGGGGCAACCATCCGTTTTGGTCCCGATTGTGGCCCCAAGCCCTGACGGGGGCATGGTGTGTGCGTGTGGAACGCGACCCTGTTTGGGCGGTTGTGGCGCCAAAGCCCCTGTTTGTTATGCCCAAACGGCCAGCGTTATCCGTTGTGCCCCAGCCCTCAGCCCGTCATGGGGAGCCCCATGGTATTGCCAATGATCATTAAATCCAAATGAAAACAAAAATTTCTTCTATTCCCGTGGTTGTTTTGTCCCTGATGCTGCTTTTTGTGTTATCAGCCTTTACCCCCTTGTCTGATCCCGCGCTAGAGGCCCGCGCCATTGCCCTGGAAAAAACCCTGCGCTGTCCTGTTTGTCAGGGCGAGCCCCTGTCAGAATCCCAATCCCAAATGGCCCAAGCCATGCGGACCTTTATTCGGGAATCCCTGAAAAACGGCAAGGATGAAACAGAGGTACGAACCCTGCTGGAAAACCGCTATGGCACAGATTTGTCGCTGGTGCCCCCCCTGAAAACCCAAACGGCCGTGTTGTGGGCGGGGCCATTCTTCATCCTGCTGCCTGGGGCATGGTGGCTGGGACGATTCTGGCGGGGGAAAAAGGTATAAACCACCCTCTTTAAGAGGGTGGTTTTGAAATGTCTATTCGTTTTGCCTATGCCTGTCCCGTCACCCCATCGGCCAGCACCGTACAGACCTCGGCAGAAAATTCCGCAAAGCCCCCCGTGATGGGAATGGTTTTGGTGACGGTGTTGCCATCATACAGGCGAATCTCACCCGCCTGCAGGGTCAGGATGATGGGTTGGTGTTGCGAGAGAATACCCACTTCGCCCTCTGTTCCGGGCAAAACGATCATGGTATAGGCTTCCTGACAAACCCGCTTTTCTGGGGTCACCAAATCCAGCGTGATGGGGGTCATGGCTTAGGCTGCCATTTTGACGGCCATTTTCTTGGCCTTTTCTTTGACCTCGTCAATGGTGCCCACCATATAAAAGGCGGCTTCGGGCAGGTGGTCGTAGTGGCCATCCAAAATCTCTTTAAATCCACGGATGGTTTCTGCCAACGGCACAAACACCCCAGGGGATCCCGTGAAGACCTCCGCCACATGGAACGGCTGGGATAGAAACCGCTGAATTTTTCTGGCGCGGGCCACGGTCAATTTGTCTTCCTCGGACAATTCATCCATGCCCAAAATGGCGATGATATCCTGCAGAGATTTATAGGATTGCAGGACCTTTTGCACCTGACGGGCGATGGCATAATGTTCATCCCCCACCACATCGGCAGAAAGAATGCGGGACGTGGAATCTAGGGGATCCACCGCAGGGTAAATCCCCTGCTCTGCAATGCTACGGGACAGAACGGTGGTGGCATCCAAGTGGGCAAAGGACGCCGCCGGCGCGGGGTCCGTCAAGTCATCCGCAGGGACATAAATAGCCTGAACGGAGGTAATGGACCCTTTTTTGGTGCTGGTGATGCGCTCTTGCAATTCGCCCATCTCACTGGCCAAGGTGGGCTGGTACCCCACGGCAGAGGGAATACGGCCCAAAAGGGCGGACACTTCGGATCCTGCCTGTGTAAACCGGAAAATGTTATCCACGAAAAACAGAACATCCTGTCCCTCTTCGTCGCGGAAGTATTCGGCCAAGGTCAAGCCTGTCAGGGCCACACGGGCACGGGCCCCGGGGGGCTCGTTCATCTGTCCGTACACCAAGGCCACTTTGGAGGCATCGCCATCCAGATCAATGACTTTGGAATCGATCATTTCGTGATACAGGTCGTTGCCTTCCCGTGTGCGCTCGCCCACGCCCGCGAAAACAGAATAGCCCCCGTGGGCTTTGGCGATGTTGTTGATCAGCTCCATGATCAAGACGGTTTTGCCCACACCGGCCCCACCGAACAGGCCCACTTTTCCGCCCTTGGCATAGGGGGCCAACAGGTCCACAACCTTAATGCCGGTGACAAGGATTTCGGATTCCGTGGATTGGTCCTCTAAATCGGGGGCGTCGCGGTAGATGCTCCAGCGGGATTTTCCCTCAACAGGGGCGCGTTCGTCAATGGGCTGTCCCAACACATTAAAAATCCGGCCCAGTGTTTCTTTGCCCACGGGCACCGTAATGGGGGCGCCGCTGTCAATCACATCCTGCCCACGGGTCAGTCCGTTGGTCACATCCATGGCCAAGCAACGGACCTCCCCGTCGCCCAGATGCTGCGCCACCTCCAAAACCAACAGGTGGCCGTGATTGTCCACGTGCAGGGCGTTTTTAATGTCCGGCAAAGCGCCGGTAAATTTCACATCAATCACAGCCCCCATAATCTGGGTGATTTTTCCTATGTTTTGACGAGCCATGGGGGTCTTCCTTTCGTTTAAAGTGCTTCGGATCCGGCAATGATTTCCATCAGTTCTTTGGTAATCTGGGCCTGTCGGGTTTGGTTGTAAAGCAACGTCAGATCATCGATGACCTCTTTGGCGTTGCGGCTGGCGTTGTCCATGGCATTCATACGGGCGGCCTCTTCGCTGGCCGCGCTTTGCAGCAAAGCCCGATAAATCTGAACATGGACATTTTTGGGCAGAATCTCAGAAAACAGGGTTTCTTTGGAAGGTTCATAGAGATAGGGCGCATCTGGGCTCGTGTTGGTCTCTGGCCCATCCTCCGCTGGCAAAGGCATTAACCCCTGGCGCGTGGGCAGTTGGGTCAGGGCCGATACAAAGCGGCTGTATATCACACTGCAGTGCCCATAATCCCCTTGCAGAAAACGCTCCATAGCCCAGTTCCCGATGGTTTCTGCAGCGGCAAAGCCGAGGGTTTTTGAAATGTTGGGCACCGTGTGGGCCACGGGCAGGATGGTGCCCATGCGGCTGATTAATTTATTACCCACGATCAACAGGTGGGGCTCTTGACCTTTGGCTTTCAGGTCAGTGGTGAATTCGCGCAGATGTTTGAACAAGGCGGAGTGAAAGCCCCCGCACAACCCACGATCCGATCCGATCAGAATGATCAGATGCTTGGGCGATGGGTTGTCAAAACCGCGAAACAGGGGCGGGGCCGCATCATCGGCCTCCCCGCGCAAAGCCATGAGCATAGCCGTTAAAGCATCGGCATAGGGAACGGCCTGCAGGGCCTTGGCTTGGGCGCGGCGCAGCTTGCTGGAGGCCACCATTTTCATGGCCGTGACAATCTTTCGCGTGGATTTCACGCTGCCGATACGCCCGCGAAGTTCCTTCAGATTCGCCATACCCTACGCCTTTTTCACCAAGAAGCTGTCCAGACAATCTTGGATGATGGCATTGAGTTTGGCCTTGATGGAGTCATCAACTTTTTTGTCTTTGCGGATGGTGGCAAGAACATCTTGATGCACCGTACGCATCAACGTTAGCAGCGCATGTTCAAAGGCCACAACGTCCGCCGTCGGCACCGTGTCCAAAAAGCCGTTGACGCCCGCAAACAGAGACACAACCTGTTCCTCCATAGACAGGGGATGGTGTTGCTTTTGCTTGAGCAGCTCTGTCAAGCGTGCCCCACGATCCAGCAATTTACGGGTAGAGGCATCCAAATCCGAGGCAAACTGGGAAAAAGCTTCCATCTCGCGGTACTGGGCCAGTTCCAGCTTGATGCTGCCAGCGACTTGTTTCATGGCCTTGGTTTGCGCGGCGGATCCCACACGACTGACGGAAAGGCCCACGTTAATGGCGGGGCGAATCCCCTTATAAAACAAACCTGTTTCCAGGAAAATCTGCCCATCGGTGATGGAAATCACGTTGGTGGGAATGTAGGCGGATACGTCCCCCGCTTGGGTTTCGATAATGGGCAGCGCGGTGAGGGAGCCGCCACCCTGTTCATCGCTCATTTTCGCGGCCCGCTCCAGCAGGCGCGAGTGAACGTAAAACACATCCCCAGGATACGCTTCGCGCCCAGGGGGACGACGCAGCAACAGGGAAACCTGACGATACGCCACCGCCTGTTTGCTGAGATCATCATACACAATCAGGGCATGCATGCCGTTGTCACGGAAAAACTCCCCCATGGCACATCCCGTGTAGGGGGCCAAAAACTGCATAGGCGCGGGGTCTGATGCGGTGGCGGACACAACGATGGAATACGGCAGGGCCCCATTTTCCTCAAGCGTTTTGACAATCTGGGCCACGGTGGAGCGTTTTTGCCCAATGGCGACATAGATACAGAATTGTTTGCCTTTGTCATCGGCGGCGGCCTCGTTCATGGCCCGCTGGTTCAGAATGGCATCCATGGCCACGGTGGTTTTCCCCGTTTGGCGGTCCCCGATGATCAATTCCCGCTGACCCCGCCCGATGGGCACCAGGGCATCAATGGCTTTAATCCCTGTTTGTACAGGTTCGGAAACGGATTGACGGGCAATGATGCCGGGGGCTTTGGTTTCGGTTTCCCGCATGCTTACGTTGTCGATGGGACCTTTGCCATCAATGGGGTTGCCCAGCGCATCCACCACACGGCCCAGCAAACCCATACCCACGGGAATCTGCAAAATGCGGTGGGTCCGACGGACGACGTCATTTTCTTTGATGCCGCGGGAATCGCCCATAATCACGATGCCCACACTGCCCTCTTCTAAACTGAGCGCAACACCCGTCACCCCGTTTGGAAACTCCACCATTTCCCCCGATTGAATGGTGTCCAGTCCGTACACGCGGGCGATCCCATCCCCCACGGTCAAAACAAAGCCCACTTCGTTTAAATCCTCTTTCGCGGCGAAATCGGCAATTTCCCGCTTTAGGACGGAGGCAATTTCAGAAATGGCTTGGGTTGTTTTTTGTGTCATTGGGGAAGGTCTCCTTGGTACGAACGGGCAATCACGCCGGAAAGTTTGGTTTTCAGTTGTTGCAGACGATTGGCCAAGGACAAATCATACAGCAACGACCCCACCAGAATTTGAAAGCCCCCCAGCAGGCGGCTGTTAACAGAAAACATGACCCGCGGCTGGGGCCAGCGTTGTTTCAAAAGGGTGATGAGCTGGTTTTCTTCATCCTGTTGCAGGGGGGCGGCAGAGATGACGGAAATGTCCACAATCCCCTGCTCTTCATCATACAGGCGCTGATACATATCCGCAATCATGGGCACCAACGCAAAGCGGTTGTGCATGGCCAGCAGGGCGAAAAATCGCAGAATAAACGCCGGCTGGGTGCAGCCACGATCCGCAAAGAAGGAGGAAAGAGGGCTGTCAGCCTTTGGGTTTTGATAACACAGATTCAGGGTATAGGGGATGTTGGGGTCTTGACGAATCAGGTCCGCCAGAGCCGTCAGGCAATCTGCGGTGATGGCGATGGCAGAAAAAGCGCGGGCTTCCTCTAACAAAGCCGCGGCATAATGGCGGGCGGTGCGATGATGGGCCAGCGTTTGCGTCATGATTCCTGATTCTTTTTCCCAAAAGCCCCGTCTGGTTACCATAGGTGAAACGGTATAGCAAGGGGGGATATGGGTGAAATTATCGACGCCTTTTTTTCAGGAGGCGAAGAGAACCCCCCTCTCCTAAACCATGGCGGCGGTGGCTTTGGCGATGATGCGTTCTTCGTTGGTGGGCAGGCAAAAAACCTCAAGGGTGCTGCTGGCGTGGTGCAGGCGAACATCGTTGACGGCATTGGCTTTTTCATCCAGCGCCACACCAAAAAAGGCCAGACCTTCACACACTCTTTGACGAATGACGGGGGCATTTTCGCCGATGCCTGCGGTGAAAACGATGGCCTGAACGCCCCCTAAGGCGGCGGTTAAAGCCCCCATCTCCCTCAGGATGTGATACACATACAAATCCACCGCCTGCTGGGCATGGGGATGGGGGCTTTCCAACAAGGTGCGCATATCATGACTGATGCCAGAAACACCCAAAAGGCCGGATTCTTTATACAGCATATCCTGAAATTCATCCGGCGTTTTTTCATGCAGCAGATGCAAAATCACCCCTGCATCCACGCTGCCGGACCGTGTGCCCATCATCAATCCATCCAACGCGCTAAAGCCCATGGTGGTGTCGTAACTTTTTCCATCTTTCAGGGCGCATAAACTGGCCCCGTTGCCCAAATGGGCCACAATCACCCGCGATGCTTGTGTGATTGTGGGCAGTTGCTGGGAAATATAATGATAAGACAACCCATGAAATCCATAACGCTGGACCCCCTGATCATGATACCGGCGGGGCAGAGCAAACCACGTGGCCAAAGGGGTCTGGGTCCGATGAAAGGCCGTATCAAAACAGGCCACCTGTTGTTTTTGGGGCAGGTGCTCTTTGATCCAGCGCATGGGAAACAGGTTATGGAGCTGGTGCAGGGGCGCCAGGGGAATGAGTGTTTCCAAAATCTCTAAAACCGAATCTGTGACCACCACGGGGTCCGCAAAATGCACGCCGCCATACACCACACGGTGGCCAACGGCATCAATGGGCCACGCATCAAAAAACCATGGCAAAAGGGTGGAAAGAACCGCCGCATGCCCCACCCCCAAGGGTGGCAGAGGGGGGAAGTCATCCCCTTTAACCTTGACTGTCGGCTGTGTTGTTAGGCGATCAACCTGCACACTCAGTTTTGGGGTGTCCAGACTGTCTTTGTGATACACACTCACCTTTAAACTGGACGATCCCGCATTCAAAATCAGCATCATAGTGCCACCCCCTGAAACCCATAAAAACATCATGAGGGGCTAGATTAGGCTTTGTTTGAAAAAAAACAAGCGTTTCTGCCCCTATCGTGTCTGTTCACGTCAAAGGATGAACGGGGCGGGGTGGGGTGGGACGGTTTTCTTTGGGGGTCAAGGGGCGAGACGGGAAAAATACCGGACCGAAGCCCGCGCAGCGGGCTGAGGGAGGATGATTTTTTCCGGCTCGGCGTAGCGAACCCCTTGAGGCCCAAAGAAAAGTGTGGGGGCGGGAGCCCCGTTCATCCTTTGACGTGAACAGATCTCACCACCCAACATTACAGATGCGCCACCAGCGTTAGGATCTCAAAGGTTGCCAGAAAACGGCCATGCTCATCACGGGGATCATGCTGCATCAGGGTTTTGATATGGGCCCGCATCAGGGGGCGGCGACAGCGTTCTTTCAGGGCATTGCCCAGCGCCATAGCCCGCAAATCCCTGGCCATGGCAAAATGATCATTATAGGACGCCGTGTACAGATGGGCATCCACAACGGGATTGCGAAAGCCGGCCTGTGTGGCCAGCGTTGCCAAATCGGGGGGGGCAATGGTGGGCATAAACCGCAAACCGGCCCCTTGGTGATGCCGCATATCGGTATGATACAGGGCCTCCTTCAGGCTGACCAATGTGCGGGGACCAAAGGTTGTTGCAATCAACAACCCCTCAGGGTTCAGGGCGGCCTTGGCATCACGAAACACCTGGGGCACAGCAGGGGCATAATCCAGCCCCAAAAGATTCATCACCCCATCCCCCTGATGGGAAACGGCCTTCAAAGACAGGGGGGATGCGGCCAGATGATGCTGCAGAACCCCCAAAACATCATCCATCACCACGATGGTTTCCGGTTTATGGTGAAAATCCTGCAGGCGGCCCATCATGTCACGGGCGATGGCATGCAACAAAAAACGATCATGGGTTTTGTCTTTACAGGCCCGCTGACAGATGCCATTACGATGGGACAGGTCAATCAGGGAAGGAGGATGCATGCTGACCCTACGCCGGTTTTTGGAAAGGCTGATTGATGTGGTTTTGCCCCCCCGATGTTTGGGGTGCGGGGTTATGGTGCGGCGTCATGGGGGCTATTGCCCAACGTGCTGGGGGTCTCTTCATTGGATTCATCATCCTCAATGCATGATGTGCGGGGTTCCGTATCCGTGTGATTATGGCGTGTCTGGATGCTATCGTCAAACGCCGCAAACATGTTTGGGACCCTTGGCGGCGGGACGATCGGTGTTTGTGTATAATGCCTTGTCCTCAAAAATGATTCTAAAGCTGAAATACAGCGATAAAACCTTCATGGTGAACACCTTTGGGGATCATTTGATGCAGACGATCCAAAGTTTCCCTCGTCCCTTTACCCTGATCCTCCCCGTTCCCCTGCACTGGCGACGGCAATGGATCAGAAAATACAATCAATCCAGTTTGTTGGCCCATGCTCTTTCCCGTCGATGCGGCGTGCCTGTCTGTCACAAGGGTCTAAAACGCATCCGATCCACAAAACCGCTGAAGGGCGGATCGTTTAAAAAACGTCTGGCGGCGCTCAGTGGGGCTTTTGCCCTGAATCCAAAAGAAAAACAAACCCTGATGGGCCAAGATATCCTGTTGATTGATGATGTTTGGACCACCGGCGCCACTTTGCAAAGCTGCGCTGAGGTCCTGTTGAAAGAGGGGGGCGCAAAATCCGTTTCCGCCCTGACCATGGCGCGGGTTCTGCCAGCGGATTTATCCTAGGGGGTGAAACAATAACGAAAATATCCATTGCTTTTTTTGCAGTATTGATTATAATTTTTTGACTTTTCATGGTTTGGGGTATTGTGTGTGGAAAAAGATTTGTGGGTTGTGCTTTTGGATCTTACGCATAACAAACTGCCCCAACCTCCTGCAGAATGGCATGACTTAGGGAGCGCTATTTATGCCATAGAGCAGATGGTA
>JBJTVN010000128.1:0-6846 GCA_046081225.1 Alphaproteobacteria bacterium | reverse complement strand
CGGACCCGATGTTGTCCATCACCCCTGACAGGCCTTGGGTGACATTATCAAAGGTTTTTTGAATGCCCTCAGCGGCGCGGTTGAAGGGCTTATCCAATCCGGTGGCCTGCAGGGCGGCACCCGCCACACCCCCTGCCATATTCCCCGCTGCACCCGCTATACCCCCCGCCACGGGGGCCAGAGCCTGTGCGGCCTTCGCACCCACCGTAAACACCGACCCCAGCGCCGCAAAGGCCCCCGAAATCATCTGGCCCAGCGCCTTCATGAACATACCCATGCCCTGACTGGACAAGAATTTTTGGGACTGTTTTAAAATCTGCAAACTCACAATACAAATGATAACAACCAACAAAAACCCATTATTCAAAATCCCAAAATTTTTAAAACTGTTGGCTTTGGCGGAAAAGCCGGCGGCTTCTATCCCCTCAATGGGTACGGCACCCGCCAAAAGGAGGGCAGGATTTAAATAATAGGCATTCCGCCCGAATGCCGCTGGGGCACCAGACTTATGCCCTGCGGACTTGCCACACAGTCCCTTGCTTGCATCGCCTGGATAAAGGGTAGGGACATTGGCGGAATCCATGTAAATTTCCAGATGCAGGTGGGCTCCTTTGCTGAATCCAGTGCTGCCGCATTTTCCAACAACCTGGCCAGGGTTAAGCCGTGTTCCTGGGGCGAATTTTGGGGCATCTGCCATCATATGGGCATAACGAAAGGCCACATTGCTCTTGCTGCCATCCGGCAGAAGGATTCTGCAGTCTAATATATTGCCATATCCCCATCCCCAGCCTGCGTAAATGACTTCACAGGGGGCAATGGGTGTCATAGGTTGGCCGCCGCTGCCGCACCCAAAATCCAGTCCATTGTGGTAAGGCGTCGAACGCCCCCACCAATGGGCACGACACCAACCAAAACTCTGATCGGAAGATACAGTTTTACTTTGGGGGGGTGGCGATCCGATAAAAGGACTGTTCAGCGTCACCCCCCCTAATCCGATATCACTCAACATTTTCTCCCGAAACGTATCAAACCCCCCTTGGGGGGGATCTTGGCGCAGATAGGTGTCGCGGTACCATGCGGCGTAACTGAGTGATGCCCCCCCCATGCGTCCCGTGGCATAGGTGGTGGTGGGGTCTTGGATATTGGATGCCTGCGTGGCCATTCCCGAGGAGTAAAGAGGTGCTGATAGCGGGGTTTCCGTCTTCGTGCCCGCAAAGCTCGCCTGTCCCCCCTTGTCCAGATTTTCAATGACGGTGGTCAGCATGGATATGGATATCATGGCGGCGATCATGGATGTGATCAACACCATGGCCCCATCAGAGAGGCTCTTTAGCCCCGTAATGGCGTATTTCCGGGACGCGGGAAAACACCCCGCCGCAACATAGGCCGACAAGGTGCAAGACACATACCCCATCCGCACCATAAACACATCCGCCACCGTAAACAAAAACATCAAAAACGGCGCAATCCCCACCAGCATCAACACAATGCCGGTGAAAATTTTCCCGTTCCCCACCTGAAACAAACCATATGACCACGGATAGCTATAGGCCCGCTGGATCATGCACACCTTGCATTCCAGATCATCCTTCAGGGCGGTTAATTTGGCGTCCAGCCCCTTGATGGTTGTGGGGGTGCACTGGCCGTCTTCTTCGGCAAATTTTGCCAAAGTGGGGTTGGTGTCAACGCCAATCTCATACATTTTCTGAACAATGGTGCTGCCCGCCGACAAAATGGGCGTGATGATATAATCACGATACACGCCATAGCCCGTCTTGGGGGCCAGCAACAGCACCGACACCCCCAAAACCACAAAAAACCGCACCCCGATGGCATTGAACAGGGACGCCGCTTTGTCCTTTGGACCAAAGGGCAACAGGGCGCTGCCGACCTTCAGATACGCCCAAATGGCAAAGATAATCATCAAAACCCCCGACACATAGGGGGCAAAGGTTTCGTGCAACTTTTCCCCAAAAATCATGGGCACCGCAAACCCAAAGGCAATGATGGGGCCCCCAAAACAGCTTTTTGCCAGATCATTGCGGATTTCGGCGATGGATTTGACTTCGTCCTTTGATTCGGATTCGGGGGTTGATGCCGCTGGGGTTTCCCCTGGTTTCGCTGCATCCGGTTTCGCCGTAGCCGCTGGCGCCGGCGCGGGCTGAGGATTGATAGGCACCGCCCCCGCTGTTCCCGCCAGCCACAGGCACAGGGCCAACGCCAGCGCCAGCCTTCGCCAAAAACACGCCCCCAAAAGACACACAAAAGGGTTCACGGCCAAGCCAAAATGTTATGTGATCACCCTCACAGTTTACCCGTTTTTTATCCAAAATAAAAGGATTTTATTTCAAATTATAATGTTTTGAAAAGCCCGACTTTCCGCAGCGGAAACGTCAAAAACCGCAGAATTTTCCGATACACACGCGGCCCATGATACAACCCCATCAACCCCAACACCAACGCCGCCACCAAATGCCCCCCCATCACATAAACATAATTCCATGGGATGATGAATCCAGAGTCATAGTAACTCTGTAGATATTCCCAATTGCGACCATTACTGACATCAAACATACCGAAATCCCGCTGACAGAGCGCGGGCGGGGCCTTGCCTTGTTGACAATACGGCTGCAACAGATCATTGATGCTGCAATACCGATCCGCCATAAAGGCCAGACTGAAGCCCACCAGCATCACCAACGACGCCGCCACCACCAACCGCATCCCAAGGGCCCAGAGGCGCAAAATCCCCCTGCCCGCCATGGTTTTTTTCAATTTTTCACTGCGCAGGCGCAAACGATACCGCAGCGTGGGCTGGGTCCGCACAGGGGGCGCCGCAGGGGCCGCATACCCCTGATACAGATCCGCCGAAGACCGCGGGGCGGAAAACGTGGGGGCCGGCGCGGGGTCGAACGTGGGGGGAAGGTCCTGTGGCTCTGGCAACCTGGGCGCCGGCTTGGGTTCGGGGCGCGGGGGGGCGGGGGCCTCTTCCTCTTCCTCTTCTAAGGCCCGCTGCTGCTGTTCCTGCCGATGCTTTTCCAGCAACGCCCGCAGACGATCCGCGGGGTTTTCGGGCTTGGCCTCGGGGGGCGATTCGGGCTCTGCTGGGGGCGGCGTGTTTTCATCCTGTTTTTTTTCGCCGGTTTCCTCAGAATTTTTTTCGGGGGCGGCGACTTTTTTCAGGCGTTCCAAAATTCTGGCGGCGGCTTCATCGGTGCCTTGGGACGGGGCGGCGGGTGTGTCTTTGGTGCTGTTTTCTCTGGATTTATGGTCTTTGTTTTTATTGTCTGGGGTTTTGGGCGTGGGTTTGGGTTTGGCGGGTGGGGGCGTGTCCTCAGGGGCGGCGTCTTTATCCTTTTCCAGCGCCCGCTGCTTGTCACGCATGGCTTTCAGGCGTTCCTGCAGAGAGGAGAGCTCCGATTTGTCCTCAGCCATGGTCCCGAATCCTTTCCCAAATAGGGGCAGTATAGCCCAAAATCCTCAGAGTTTCGTTAACACCACCATATCATCGCAGTGAATCAACGTATCGCCAGAGGTATAGCCCAGCAGGCCCTCGATATCCTCTGACCGCTTGCCCAGCAAAACCGAAACATCCGCCGCATCATAATTGACCATGCCCATGCCGATGCAGTTTTGGTTGTGCAGGATGCGCACCACGTCGCCTTTTTCGTAATCCCCTTCGGTGGCCGTGACGCCCACGGGGAGTAAGCTTTTTCGGGCCTGAATGGCGCGGGCCGCCCCGTCATCCAAATGCAAAGACCCACTGGGGTGAATGTGCCCCGCGATCCACGCCAAGCGGGCAGACAGCGGGTTTTCCCGTGGGTTGAACACGGTATACTTCGCCCCCTGCGCCAGCCGTGACAGGGGCGCGGGCACCGTCCCCAAACAAATCAACGTGGCGCATCCTGCCGCCGAAGCGATCTGGGCGGCCTGTAATTTTGTCGTCATCCCCCCCTTGCTGTCCGTGTCCGAGGGGCCGCGGGCCAGCGCAAAAATCTCTGGCGTGATGCTCTCCACGCGGGAAATATGGGTGGCTGCGGGATCCTTTTGCGGCGGGGCGGTGTACAATCCGTCCACGTCGGACAAAATCACCAACGCATCCGCCCCCACAATCTGGGCCACACGGGCGGACAGGCGGTCATTATCGCCATAGCGCAGCTCTTCGGTGGCCACAGTGTCATTTTCGTTGATGATGGGCACCACCCGCTGATCCAGCAAAACCCGCAGCGTGTTGCGGGCGTTCAGGTGGCGGCGGCGGTCTTCGGTATCCTGCCACGTCAACAGCACCTGCGCCGTTTCCATGCCGTGCAAACGAAAGGCCTGATGGTACGCCACAGACAGGGCAATCTGGCCCGTGGCGGCGGCGGCCTGTTTCTGGGGCAGGTCCAGCGACTTTTGCCCCCAACCCAGCGCCCGCTTGCCCAAAGCCGTCGCCCCCGATGTGACGATAACCACGCGCTTGCCGGCCTGATGCAGATGGGCCACATCCTGCACCAGCGATGCCAACCACCGTGCGTTCAGGCCATGCGTCGCCGCATCAATCAACAACGATGATCCGATTTTCACCACCACGGTGTGATAGGGTTCAAGCGGCGATGTCATGGACGGCCTCCCCCACCAACCCCTCATTGTGCCAACGCAGCTGCACGGGGTACAGGCCCCCCGAACGCCAAGGCCCCTGCCCTGCCCCGCGCTTGACGGGCAAAAAGGCTTCGCTGTATCCCCGATCTTCGCTTTCGGCCAACACGGTCACGGTCTGCCCTGCCCTTTGGCGAAACAGCGTCTGCTTCAGGGTTTCGGATAGGGCCATCAGCCGCTGGGTGCGGTCCTTCCTAATCGCTTTGTCCACCTGGGGCATTTTGCTGGCAGGGGTTTGGGCATGGGCGGAATAGGAAAAGGCATGGAAAAGAGGAATAAAGGCCCCCTGCACCAGCCCCATGGTATCCTGAAAATCGGCCTCGGTTTCCGTGGGAAAGCCACAAATGATATCCGCCCCAAAGACAACATCGGGTCTTTTGCTGCGCAGCCTATCGCACAATAAAAATACGTCATCCCGCAAATGGCGGCGTTTCATGCGCTTTAAAATCAGGTTGCTGCCGGATTGCACACTAAGATGCACAAAGGGCATCACCCTGTCATGGTGCGATAAAACCTCCATCAGGGCGGCATCCTGCAAAACCTCCATGGGGTCCAAAGAGGACAGCCGCAACCGTGGCAAATCAGAACAGGCCGTCAGCATCCGCTGCACCGTCTGACCCAAGGTGGGGCGGCTGGGCAGATCCTCGCCGTAGGAGGTCAGATCCACCCCCGTGAGGACAATTTCCTGATACCCCTGCTGCTGCAAACACTTGATCTGGTCCACCAGATGGCCCAGCGGGATGCTCTGGGAATTGCCACGCCCAAAGGGGATGATGCAAAAGGTACAGCGGTGATTACACCCCTGCTGAATCTGCAAAAACGCGCGGGATTTTTCTGAAAAGTGCGTAACAAACTGGGGGGCCACGTCGCGCAGCTGCATAATGTCGGTGACATGCACGGGGGGGGCACTGGGGGCATAGGACGCAGGGTCCATTTTTTCGCGGTTGCCCCAGACACGTGTGACCTCTGGCATGGCGGCGAAGGTTTCTGGATGGATTTGGGCGGCGCAACCAGTGACAATGATGGTGGCCTCGGGGTTGTTGCGTTTGGCGCGGCGGATGGCTTGGCGCACTTGGCGCTCGGCCTCTTTGGTGACGGCGCAACTGTTGAAAATGATGGTGTTTTTTAAATCGGCGGCCTCGGCATGACCCCGCATGACCTCTGATTCAAAGGCGTTCAGGCGACAGCCAAAGGTGCGGATGTCAACGTCGCTCATATGTCCACCGTCACCGTGCCGCGAAAGCTGAGGGTGCTGGGGCCGGCCATCACCACGTGCCCATCGTCCCGCAGGGTGATCATCAACGCCCCCCCAGGCATCTGCACCGTCACCTGGGCATCGGTTAATCCGGCGCGGTGGGCACACAACGCCGCAGCGCAGGCCCCCGTGCCGCAGGCATCGGTTTCCCCCACACCCCGCTCCCATACCCGCATCATGATGGTGCGTTTGTCCACAATTTTGGCCCATTCAACGTTGGTGCGCTGGGGAAACAGGGGGTCGGTTTCAATCAAAGGCCCCAGCGTGGTCACGGGGGCGGTGGCCACATCCTGCGTCCAGATCACACAGTGGGGATTGCCCACATTCACGGCGCATCCCTGCACCCCCTGCACCATGATGGCCCCCGTGTCCCTATCCTGAGACAACGGGATGTCCCGCCAATCCCAGCGGGCGGGGCCCATATCCACAGCAATCAAGCCCTGGGGTGTGCGGTCGGCCGTTAAGAGGCCGGCCTGTGTTTCAATGACGCAATGGTCCGCCCCCCTCTCTGCCATCACCACATCGGCGACGCAGCGGGTGGCGTTGCCACAGGCAGCGACCTCGCCCCCGTCGGCATTCATGATGATCATGCTAACATCGGCCTGTAAAGCGTCCCTTAACACCACCACCTGATCACATCCAATGCCGGTTTTGCGGTGGGCCAAGGCCCGCGCCACCCCCGCCCCCAGCGGCCAATCGCGCCCCCGCCCATCCACAATGACAAAGTCATTGGACAAACCATGCATCTTTAAAAACGGTATCGTGATGTTCATACCGCAAGATTATAACAGAAAATCACGGCGGTAGGAATGGGGGAGGCGTTGCAGTTTTTGTATTTTGTTCAAAAAAATAGTTTCTTTTTTATTAAAGTCGTGATATATACTTATCGCATCTGAATAGTATCGCTGGCTGCGCGTTCGTCTTAGCCTCGTTTGTGTACGTTTAGTACACGG
>JBJTVN010000127.1:0-3440 GCA_046081225.1 Alphaproteobacteria bacterium | reverse complement strand
GGTGTTGACAAAAAAATCATTGAAACCAAAATGGTTGTGCAGGGTTTGCCCCTCTCCGCTCACGCTCTCCGTGGGCGGGGCGGCGGGGTTGGGGGATCCCATGGCCAGACGGTTGTTGCCGGCGGCCTTTAGGGTAAAGGTCCCATCGCTGTTAAAGGGGGCTGAAAGATCCAAATAGGTGTTCATGGCGACCCCATTCACCGCACTGAGCGTGGTGGGATCATTCAAATAATTCACAAAATCTTGATAGGTAAAGGTGGTGGCGGGGGCCACGGGCGTGGTCACCGTGGATAAATCCACATCCAGATAATCCACATAACTGCCTTTATCATCCATAACCGCAATCCGCAGGGTGCCAGTGGCGTAAAATTGATCTGCCGCAGAGATTTTTCGTGTGCTGGTCAGGCTACTGGGTGGGGGATAGGGCACCCCTGCATTGTGCGCCTGATTCATTTGGGTCATCAGTTGATCGGACAGGTTTTCCAGCTGGTCCGTCAATTCCGGCAAAAGGTTATCCCGAAGTTTTAAAAGCCCCGCGATGGTTCCGCTGTTGATCTTTTGGGTTAAATCAGTGGGCAGGGATGTGCTGGCCACTTCGATGGGGCCAAAATTGCCCTCTTCGTAACGACTTTCGGGTTTAATGTTGCCAGTGGCATTATAGGATAGCGTGGTGGCGTTGACCTCCAGCAGGGCCTGTCCGGATTTTGTGTAAATGGCCAGGCCATCGTTGGGGCGAGCGAAAATGTTCACATCCATCTGCTCTGAAATCTGTTTTAAAAACTGATCCCGACGGTCCATCAAATCCCCGATGGGGCGTTTGGTGATGCTGGCCTGGCTAATGTCTGTATTGAGTTTTTCAATTTCCACCAAGGCATCGTTGATGGTTTTGACAGAGGATTCAATCTCCTTGTCCACCCGCAAACGCAATTCCTGAATATGGGATATGGACGATCGGATTTGGAAGGTCAAATTTTCCGCCACCGAGACAATCTGGCTGTGCTGCACGTTATCGGCAGGGGCCGTCATCAAGGATTGCAACCGTGTTTCCAGATCCGTCAACGTGGCCGTTAACGACACACTGTCCCCCGTGGATCCAAAAATGGATTCCACCTCGCTGTAAAAGGACGCTATGGTTTCATCCCGCGACAAGCTGGATATTTCGCTGCGCATGTTTTTCAAAAACACATCATCCGCATTGCGGGTGATGCTGGCCACCTGAACACCGGCCACTTGGTCCCCCAAAAGCAACGTGGTGTTGTTGACCTGCTTTTTGGTATAGCCATCCACGTTGGCGTTGGAGATATTGTTGGAAATAACATTCAGCGCCTGCTGGCTGGCGGCCAGTCCAGAAATCCCTGATTGAATGGCGGCGGTTAGGGACACGATGAACCCCTATAGCGTTTCGTTAAAACTGACAGAAACGGCACTGCCGCCTGCGTAATTCGCGGCCCCTTTGCGCGGGGCCCGCGCGGCGTAGGTGGGGGATTTTTGTTCCTCTGCCATGGCTTCGCGGATGCTTTCTAAAATAAAGATTCGGGCATTGCGGGCGGCCTCGATGGTGTCCAGCGTGCTTTGCATGGTTTTTTGCAGCAAACCCAGTGCGACTTTTAAATCCACCTTAACGGCGCGATCCATAGCCTCCAGCGCGTTTGCGTCCTGTTCCAAAGCGGCAAGGCCCGCCTGATACGCATCCAAAAGGGCCTGTTTACGCGGGGCAAAATCCAGCGTGCCCGTTACATTCTGACCCAGAATCATTTTTTGTTCCAAAACCAGCAGGGTGGTGAGCTCTCTGGCAACGCCAATGACCTCTTGTGCCAAGGTTGTGGATGGGGTGTGGGTTTTGAGAAGAGGGGTGCTCATGCTCTGACTCCTTTGTCTTCTTGATAACGTAACAGTGATTTTTGTAATGCATCAGATAGGCCAAGTCCCTGTTTTGCCGTGATCTGATCCGCCATGGCAGACACCAGAAGGGACCGGTAGGTCTCTTCTGCGAAGCCCCCCCCAAAGGGGGCTTCGGTGCTGAGGCCTTCGAACATGTACCCCGTCATTTCGGAAATAAACATGGATTCAAAGGATTTGGCGGCTGTTTCCAGTTTTCCCTTCATCCCTTCGTGGGATGGCACAAGACTGGATAGGGGGGAAATCAGGGTCATCACATCACCTCGATATCGGCTTGCAGGGCACCCGCGGCTTTGATGGCCTGCAAAATGGAAATCATATCCCGTGGACTGATGCCAAGGGCATTCAGGCCCGTGACCAGCTCTTGCAGGCTGACCCCGCCGTTGACGATGGCCAGTTTTTTCTCTTGACCGCTGTCCTGAACATCCACCTGTGTGCGGTCCACAATGGCGGTCTGGCCAACCTCCGCAAAGGGTCCGGGCTGCGATACCTGCGGCGTTTCGGTGACACGGATGGTCAGGTTGCCCTGGGCAATGGCCACGCGGCTGATGCGTACATTATCCCCAATCACCACCACACCAGTGCTTTCGTTAATCACCACACGGGCGGGCACATCGGGGGTGACGGTGAGCTGTTCCACCTGCGTGATCAGTTGGGCGACGTTGTTTTCATAGCGGGGGGGCGTTGTGACCTCCACCGTTCCCGAATCCGCAGAGCGGGACAGATCGGCCCCAAAGCTGTTGTTAATCGCCTTGGCGATGCGCTGGGATGTTGTAAAATCTGGGTTTTTCAGGGCCAGACGAATGGATTTCATGCCGTTTAAACTAAAGGGCACTTCCTGCTCCACAATGGCACCAGAGGCAATGCGTCCGTTGGTGGGCACGCCTTGGGTGACGCTGGTGGCGGCCCCGCCAGCGGAAAAGCCCCCAATGGCCACGGGCCCTTGGGCCACAGCATACACGCTGCCATCGGCCCCCATCAGGGGGGTGACCAACAGGGTGCCGCCGCGTAAACTTTCGGAATCACCAATGGCGGAAATGGATGCATCAATACGCGATCCAGATCGGGCAAAGGCCGGCAAGTTGGCCGTGACCATCACGGCCGCGATGTTGTTGGAATTCAGGGCCTCTTCCCGCGCCCGAACCCCCAGACGGTCCAACATGGCGATGAAACTTTCTTTGGTAAAGACAGCCTTGTTCAGACTGTCCCCCGTGCCGTCCAAACCGACGACCAAACCATAGCCCACCAGCATGTTGTCCCGAACCCCTTCGAAATCCGCCACGTCTTTGATGCGCGTGGCATGGGCCAAAGGGGTCAAAAACGCCAGAAACGTCACAACACTCAACCAAAAACAGACGAAACGACGCACACAGGACCTCATGGATGGACTTTTTTTTCCATGAGCACTGCAAAAGGTGTGCCAGAGGCAGGTGACAGGTGACAGGTGACAGGTAACAGGTGACAGAAAAGGAAAAGGCGGTCGGGGCAATCGGAGGACAGAGGACAGAGGACGGAGGACCGAAAAATTCCGTCTTCCGTCC
>JBJTVN010000126.1:0-2434 GCA_046081225.1 Alphaproteobacteria bacterium | reverse complement strand
CTCATAAGAAGGTAGAGCCTTTAACCTTTCTGCCAATTCCTGATCGATATCAAAATCATAATGTGCAACGCGTTTGTTGCGAAAGTTTTTTATGAGATCAAAAGAGTCCCCATTTTTGATCTCGTAGATTTTTTTATTAATTGCCTCATTAAGAGGCAATTTTTTTTGTAATTTCAATAAGCTAGCTGTACGATTATCTTTGTCATAAACTTTGCATAAACGAATAACAACGTCATTCAGAGCATTAAGCTGACTCATGCCAAAAAAATGATAATGAGAAGGTTTTTTTTCGTTGATTGTGTCGGCGTATTGACCAATAGCGGCCATGATTCCCCAAGATTGCTGGGCGTAGTATAATTCGTACCAAATTCTTTTAAGGACATCAAAAGAATTGGTATCTGCGGTCATAGTTTTGGAAGAAGCAAAAAATGGCTCCCCACTCGCACCGCCGTATCGAACCAGTCTTACGCGGGGGTACGATGGGGTACGCAGGGGTACGCTTTGGTTTTGGGATGGCCTGCCTCCCTTTAATGATCCGCTCTGCGTGACGGCAGTATTAAGCGAACACCCATTTCGTCGGCGCGGTTGGGGTTCATAAAAGCATTGCAGGTGGTCATCTCGGCGCGGGTGCGTTCAAGGTTATCAATGTGCAAAGCCGCCGTCCATTTGTGCGCAAAATCTAACGTGCGAATCAGGGGTTCGGGATGGGCGTGATTTGATAACACCGATAGCGCCGCAAGGTAATTGTTGCGATAGACAGTGGGAATAATAATCCGTTCCTCCCCAGCGGCGGATAGTTCGGCGTTCATCATCAGTCGTGCCGTGCGGCCATTGCCATCGGTGAAGGGGTGGACTTCTGCCACCAGAAACATCATGAAAATGGCCCTCTGCAGGGGCGTCTCCAGACTTTGGTATAACTCAAATCCTTGGTGCAATGTGCCTGTCACCAGTTCTGGCGCCACAAACACCACACCGCTGGCGCGGTTGCTGATGCGTTTGAATTGCCCAGGTTCTGTTTCGGGACGGCCAGCCATGATGCCCGCATGCCGATGCCGCAAAATTTCAAGGAACGCTTCTGGTGTTTCAGGTATTTTTCGACTATCGGTTACATCAACGGCTAAACGATACGTGCCCAATACATCATGCGCATCGGCAGGGCGTGCCTCGGGAATGCGACCCTCAAAGACAATCCCTATCGCCTCCTCAACGGCAAACTCTGTACCTTCGATGAAGTTAGAAAAATAGGCTTCAAAAAAAGCAAAAACAGCGGACTGTGAAGGGGTGCGTGGTGGTGCTGGACGCGGGAAAAGGGGCCACGTCCGTAACGCCTGATGCAAAGATTCAAAAAGCGACAGACGGGCTGGATCATATGGAAATCCTGCTTGCCGTGCCCGTGCGGTGGGGCTGAAGAGTATGGCTTCACGCGTACCAAGAAGGCCACCGATGAGGGTGTCCAGCTTGCCCATCTCGGTCTCACGACCCAGAAGGGGGGCCAGTAATCGTGCTTCATCCCGCAAACGGTTCAAGGCCTCGACGCCACCCAGCCGCAAGACTGTCTCAAGGCGCTGTTCCATTTCGGCTTTATCCAGCGTACGAGAAGCCTGTCCCCGCCTGGTTTTGGTGAGGGCCATGTTATCAAGGTAAGCGCGAGCGGTTGAACTCAGGCGCAGGCCTCCAATAAACGGACGGTCACTCTCCAATGCTGGTGTCCCTTGGCGTACCTTGACCGTAATCCCTGGCAAGGCAATGTCTCGGAATCGGTCGGCAGATACCAAAAACAGGGAGCCATCACTGGCGGGGCCATTTTCCAGGGCTGTCTGATCGGCAATCAGCCCGTCCGGCACCAGGCCGCCCACAATCAGCCACAAATTGCGGCGGATGATGGTTTCGGGCGCATCGGTGAGGTTGCTGGTGTACACACGTGGTGCCAATTTGCGCAACTGACCCTTGTCAACAGCCCGAGAGACAGCAACCGCAATGCTTGCATCGGAGACGAACGCTTCGGGCCAAGCCTTTGCCTGTTTTGGGGCCTGTTTTGGGGATTGTAATTTTTTGGGCATAATACCTCGCTTAAGAAGGCACTATAGCAAGAAAATGCAAAAAATAAACCGGTTTATGAAATTTAAATTAGGGTTTATCTGTTCTGCGACCATGCAGAAAAACCGCTAAAAGATTACTGCAAGTCACTGATTAACTATATCCCACCCCCTTCATAAAAGACTTATGTTGATTTTAGGGCACCTCTAACAACCCGCTTTTATGTGGTGTTATCCGCATAACGCCTGTGATTTTGGTTGTGTGCTGGGGGTATTTTGAAAAAAGGGGGTGTTGAGAGGGGGTATATTTCTCTCTGTGGGGTCATGTTTTGGGGTTTTGGGCTGTGATTTTTCTTTTTTGGCCCGTTTGTGTTAAGCGGGCAGGCATCTGGGTCTGG
>JBJTVN010000125.1:0-2424 GCA_046081225.1 Alphaproteobacteria bacterium | reverse complement strand
CAAAACCTTCCCCGAAAACGCTAAACACTGGATCGACCGACTCTCGGACAACTTCCGTGTCCTTAACGCCCCCCTTGCCTCAACCTAAAACAGTACTCTTCATTTGCGAGGGGTATAATGCAAAAAGGCCATGAAAACATTGTTGATGATGGGGCCAATGCGCTTTTCTAAATCCGTTAAGGTCTCAAAATCCCAAGCTTCACGGGCTTCCGCAAAAAAATTGCCCATGGCCTCTTGATAATGATCTCGGCCCTTGGCTGTTTTCGACACAGTCTTCAGGACTGCTTCGGTTAACGCTTGTATATTCACATCCGACATAATGGCAAACTATCCTTTCGTATCTTTAAAAACAACCAGACGCCATGCCCTTGCACTTGATCAGCATCGTTTTTTAACAATCCTTTCTCAAACCGTCAATCACCCGCCCCACATGCGCCGGCGGCGTGGGGGGCAGAACCCCGTGGCCCAGATTCATGATCCAGCGGCGGCCTGCGCAGATTTTTTTCAGGGCCGCCACGGCATGATCCAACTCCGCTCCCCCCGCACACAACAAAGCGGGATCCAGATTCCCCTGCAAGGTCACGGTTTCGGGCAGGACCTCCACAGCCCACGCCATGGGCGTGCTGGTGTCTATGCTGATGCCATCGGGCTGAACCGTTTTCACAAAATCCACCACCTTGACCCCGCTGCCCCGCGGAAAACACACTATAGGGATACTGGGATGACGGACGCGAAGGGCAGAAACAATCCTTTGGTGGGGCAAAATCACCCAATCGTGATAAAGGGGGGCCGGCACCATCCCCGCCCAGCTGTCAAAAAGCTGCACCGCGTCGGCGCCAGCTTGGATTTGGGCGGACAGGTGGGCCATGATGGTGTCCTCCAGCAGATGCCTGAGAGACGCCGCCTCCTCAGGGCGGGCATAAAGAAAATGCAGAGCCCGATCAAAGGTTTTGCTGCCCTGCCCCTCGATCATATAGGCCAGCAGCGTAAACGGCGATCCGGCAAACCCAATCAGGGCCTTTTCGGGGGGCAAGGCCGCCCGCACGGCCTGAATCGCCGCATAAACAGGGGCCAGATGATGGGATCGAAACGCCAGAGCGGCAAAATCCGCCACAGGATCCAAACGGGGCCCATGCCCCACATCAAAGGTCACCCGCTGCCCCAAGGCATCGGGAATCACCAGAATATCGGAAAAAATAATGGCCGCATCCAAATCAAAACGGCGCAGGGGCTGCAGGGTGGCCTCGGCCGCGCGGGGGGAATCATAACAAAAGGACAGAAAATCCGTGGTCTCCGCCCGCAAGGCCCGATATTCTGGCAAATACCGCCCCGCCTGGCGCATGAACCAAACAGGGATATGGGGGGCGGGCTGACCCCGCAATACAGAAAGAAACGCAGACATGCCCCATGCTTTATCACCCATGACCGCCAAAGGGGAGTTGTTTTTTTGCAACACAGCGGCGCAAAACGGGCAAACTTTTTTCGGGTTCTGTTTGAAGTTTTCCAAAAGATAGGGCATATCCGTTGAACAACCAAAAACTCTCATTCGGAGATCAACTTATGAAAAAAACCCTTTTACTAACCACGGCGCTTGTGGGTAGCATGGCTTTGGCCCAGGCATCCATGGCTCAGGAAGCCCCTGCGGCAGCCCCCGCTGCTGAAAAATCCCCCATCACCGTAACCTTGGGCGGCAGCGCTGAGTTCACCGCGGGTATCGTTGATGACGGCGACATCACAAAAAAAACAGGCGACAGCACACGTGCCCAAGCCACAGACACGGACGTTGAGGCCATTCTGTACGCTGATGCCAAAACCGATTCTGGCCTGCTGTACGGTGTGCAAATTCAGATTCTGAAAAGCGACAACGACCCTGAAGATGGCGATGACCAACAGTTTGTTTACGTTGGTGGCGACTGGGGTAAAATCGAAGCCGGTGACGCCGATGGTGCCGCTGACAAATTGGCCATTTACGCCCCCAGCGACTTCGGAACCGGTGGTGTGACGGGTAAATACTTCCAGTACCTGAACTCTGGCACCATCTTTGATGGCACCAGCGGATACACAGAAATTGCCACCGCCAACAAGCGTTACAAGGCGTTTGACAGTGAAGCCGCAACAAAGATCAGCTACTACACCCCTCGCTTTGCTGGATTCCAGCTGGGTGCCTCTTACGCACCTGACGGCGTTGGCCAAGGCAGCCGTGACGACAGTGTAAGCGCCAGCGATGATTTGGACAGCCTGTACGACCAAGCCACCAACAAAGCCTTTGAAAACTACGTCGAAGTGGGCGCCAACTACGAAGCCGACTTTGATGATGTCGGTTTGGCTCTGGGTGGATCCTATGTATCCGCCGGTTCCAAAGGGGACCTTGGTGGTACAAAGGTTGAAGACCTGAACGCTTACCAAGTGGGTGCCAGTGTGAAC
>JBJTVN010000124.1:0-9909 GCA_046081225.1 Alphaproteobacteria bacterium | reverse complement strand
AGCGTTTGCTCGGGGGCATAGCTCTTTATCATGGATATATATTTCCCCAAGGTTAATCGGGTGGGAGGGGCGTCTTTCAGCTTTTGAAGCGATAAACATATTTTGGTGATGTCAAATCCTGTGGTGACGCTGCTGGGGGGGGCTTTGGCCCTGCCCGTGAGATAATCCAAGGCGGCAACCTGATGAACATAAACCGTTTTTTCCCATGTTTTGTGAACCAAGGTTTGCCATCCAGCCAGATGACCAGAAACATGGGGGCTGAGGCCAAAAAAATGATCATACCCCCATGTTTTTAAAAGCTCCCCCTTGGCATCCAGACTTTGTCCCAAAGCCTGTTGCGCCAGCCGTTCCCAAAGCATCTTAGCCTGCTCTTGATCCCCCAAATGCAAAAGCAAGGCTATAAGGGCCGCCGAAGGTTTTGCGACATTCAGGGATACGGTGTTTTGTAAAACGGGCTCAAAAAGACGCGCCGCATTCTGACTTGAAAGACCCGTTTCTGCTAACAGGCGCACCAATGTTGTAAGACGCGCAGGATTTTTTTGGGACCATTGCCACAAAAATGCCCCTTTTGCGCCAGCATCCAATGTTTTTAGCGTGGCTTTGGGCTGACTCAGGGCTTCGGGTTTAAAGGCAGGATGGGCATCATACAGGGACCGTACCATGGCCGGCGAAAAAACATCCGCCGCCAAAGCCGCTTCTGCGGCAGCAATGCGAGTGTTTATCGGCATAAAAGGGGCGTTAGCAATCCACGCATAAAATGGCACAGCCATGGACGAAAAGGACGAAACCACAAACGCCTTTTTTTGATAAAGGGCCAGCATAACAGACAGGGGATCCGTTACCTCCACACTGGGGGGCACATCATCCAAAATCTGCCTTAACAAAATCCAAAAGGGGTCCTGAGCGGATGTGGAATTATATTCGGCCTCCAGGTCCATCAGCAATTGGGCTTTATCCGTATCCTGGACAGAGACACTGCAAAACGCCCTGATTTTTGAGGTGATGCTGGGCAAGGCATCCGTATATGCGCAGGCATCCACACGGCGGTTTTGCAACAGCATCAGCATCACGGCGTCTTCATGAAGGAGGGCGGGGCGTTTTTCCTTTGGGATCTGTTGTAACAAAGCCCAAGCATCCTCAACAAACCCCAGTGCCATCAGCGCAGACAGGCGGTGATGCAAAAATGCCCCAGGTTCATTCTGGCCCCGCGGCCCATCGGTGCCCGTCACCAGAACGGGGCGCATCAGCGACAGGATCAGGGCCGTTTTTTTTTCCCGCCCAAGGGCTTGAAAAGCAGGCGCAACCTCAGCAAAGTTATCCAACGACCATTGGGGTTGAATATCGGGGTCTGTGGGGGTCACACTCAAGCGGTCAAAATCCACAGGGTTGGTTGTCCCCTGCCCCTCAGACAAAGAGGGCAGCGCCGGAGGTGCCACATCAAGAGCCGCCAACGCGGCACCGTGCCAAGACAATATAAAAAGCACTATCAAGACAAACGATTTCATAATTTTGCCGCCTGAATCAACGCATCAAACAAACGCCCATCGGCACTATCCACATGATATTCAGGGTGCCACTGAACACCAAGACAAAACCGATAGCGCGAATCCTCGATCCCCTCAATAATCCCATCTGGGGCCACAGCGTTCACCGTCAGGGTCTCTGGCACAGCACGAACGGCCTGATGATGGGCGGAATTCACATGCAGGGTTTGTTTTTGAACAATCCGAAACAACAAAGAGTCTGGGGCCACCGTCACCATATGCCCCGCCTCTGTTCTGGGATTGGGTTGCTCGTGGGCCAAGGCTGTGGGCACGGCATCGGGAATATGCTGAATCAACGTAGCCCCCAAAATCACCGCCAGCAGTTGCTGTCCCCCGCAAATGCCCAAAATGGGCTTGTTTTGGTGCAGCATGGCCTCCACCAGAGCCCATTCAAATTGGGTGCGCGTATGTTTGATGGTCACCCGTTCGTGAATGGTGCTTTCCCCATACAGACGGGGGTCCAGATCAAAATCCCCCCCTGTGACGATCAAGCCATCCAAACGATCCGCGTAATGGGCAGCATCCTCAGGATAATGGGGCAACAACAGGGGCAGGCCCCCCGCCTGATGCACCGCATGGCAATAATTTTGTCGCAATGCGTACCACGGCATCAGGGAATAACCACCGCCTTGATCCTCTGAATCCAAGGTCAATCCGATAACAGGGCGCATGATGGTTTTTTCGTAGTTTTTAAAGGCGTTTTGTAGCATAATCGTTTCCTAGGCAATAGACCAGAGTCAATTTACGGACACAGACAATGCTGGACATTCTGTTTTTTTTGGGGTTAGCGGTTTATTTTTTCATCCGTTATCGGGATGTTTTGGGCAAGCCCCCTGAGGATATCCCCACACAAAAACCGTTTTCTTTTGAGGATAAAGGGGCTGTTATCACCCTGAATCCTGACGAAGTGACTTCTTCGGATCCCGCATCCCCCTCTGGGGCGACATCCTTGGATCATATTCTCAAGGCCATGACCCAAGTGGATCCCTTATTTTCAGAAAAATCCTTTTTGGTGGGGGCCAAGGAAGCCTTTAAAATCATCGTGACCGCCTTTGCTGCGGGGGAAAAAGAGACTTTGTCCCCCCTGCTGAGCCCCGATGTTTTTAAAACATTTTCCAAAACCATCGATCAACGCAAAAAAAACAATGAAACGGTGCATTTCACCCTGCACAATCTCCGTGATGCCATGATTCATCAGGCCACCCTACGGGGATCCCAAGCCACCGTGGATGTGATTTTTGAAAGTGATCAATCCGAATTCATAAAGGATGCCGCCGGCCATCTGATCGACGGGGATGCAGATCATATTGTTGAGGTCAGAGATATTTGGTCCTTTGCCAGAGATCTCAAAGCCCCCAATCCCAACTGGACTTTGGTGGCCGTGCGGGCGGGGTCCGCATGATCAAAACTTGGGTTCAATGGGCCATTTTGGTCTGTTGTGGGGCGTCGTCTGCCAATGCATCGGCATGCTATGCAAACCTGCCCTTGCAGGACTGGTCTGCTGTGTGGACCCTTTACATGGAATCGTGCAAGGAAGCCCCCCCAAAAGTCCCTGCCTCCTCCCCTTATGCGGCCAAGTGGTCACCACTGTCTTGGCAGGCCGCGTGTTCATCGGCCCTCAATCTTGGCCCAACACCAAACCCACAGGCTGTTTTTGAATTTTTCCATGCCCATTTTGAATGTGTCCCGTTGGGCCAAGAATCAGCAAAATTCACGGGGTATTATTTGGCGGGGCTAGAGGCCTCTTATCAAAAAGATTCTGTCTATAAAACGCCTGTTTATGAATGGCCGGATGATTTATCGGTTTTGGATTTACAGGATGCAGATCCAGATTTGCCCAAACGTCGCCTGTGGCTAATGCGTTCGCAGGTTAACCTGAAACCCTACCCCCCCCGCGCCCAAATCCAAGATCATTTGGGGGATAAACATGTCATTTTATGGGCCAAAGATCCCGTTGATTTGTTTTTTTTACAAATACAAGGATCTGGCGTGGTCTCTCTGCCCGATGGGGGGACAACCTTTATCACGTTTTCCGGACGCAATGGGTATGATTACAAAGCCATCGGCAAAGAAGCCATCCGGCGGGGCTTGATGAAAAAAGAGGATGTGACCATGTTATCCCTGAAGGATTCCTTGCGCAAAGTGGGCCCCAAGGTGGCAAAGTCCATCATGAACACCAACCCCAGTTATGTTTTTTTCAAAGAAACCCAAGATGCCATTGTGGGGGCGTCGGGTCATGTTTTAGAGGCCCAGCATAGCTTGGCTGTGGACCCTGCCTATCATGCCTATGGCCTGCCGTTTGTTGTGCGTATTGACAACACGAAGGTTACGGGTCAGGTCATTGAAAAGGTGGCTTTTAGTCATGATACAGGCTCCGCCATTCGGGGGGCCAAGCGTTTTGATTTTTTCACGGGATCGGGCAGTGATGCCATGCACCTTGCCAGCAGCATGAATACCGGCGGCGATGCCATGGTGTTGTTACCCAAACGCTGATCCCACACGTTTTTTTAACTCTCTTGCTGTCTACTGTTGGTCTACAGATGTGGGTGGAACGGAACGCCATGCAAATGAACAAAAACACCATTTTGGATATGGCCAAAAGCCAAGAGCCTGAAGATCGTCAGAATTTGGCGGATTCCTTGGGGTCTATGTGCCTTGAAGATTACACCCAGCTGAACGATCAAGAACGTGCCCTTTTTACAGAAATCATGTTGCACCTGTTAAACAATGCAACGATGGATTTGAAAAAAAACTTGGCTTTGGCCCTGTCGGATCACCCCCAGGCCCCCCGTCCGTTGATGGAGATTCTGGCGCAGGACGATTTTTCTGTGGCGGAGGTTGTTTTATCCAAATGCGCCGCCCTGAGTGACAAAGCCCTGATTGATATCATTCGCCACCGCACCCTGCAGCATCAGATGGCCATTGCCTGCCGAAAACATCTCAGCGAACAGATCAGCGATGCGATTGTGGAGCAGAACAATCCCCTGATCATCACAGAATTGCTCAACAACAAAGGGGCGAAAATCGGGGAAGCCACCCTGCGCTATCTGGCCGATCAGTCAAAAAAAATTGATGATTACCGCAATCCGCTGTTGGGCAGGGATGATCTTTTGCCCGAACATGCGGCCAGAATGTATCAATGGGTGGGGGAAACACTGCAGGAAGAGATCTGTAAAAAATTTAACATTGGGTCAGACGACATTAAAGCTCTGCTCGAGAGAGCCATGGCCATGCAACTGCGTCACTTGGCAGAGGCCCAAAAACACAAAACCCAAGACGAATTGGTGGCTTTGCTGGATAAAGAGCAGGAATTAACGGTCCCCTTTATGATTCGCTGTTTAAGGGAGGGGGAAATTGCCCTTTTCGAAGCCATTTTGGCCTATAAATTGGGTGTGCCCTCGGATCATATGCCCCCGCAAACCTTGCAAGATAAGACCCTTTTCACGCTGGCGTGCAAAGGCATCGATCTTTCGGAAGCCGATTATTTGGATATTATTGTCATTTTACACCAAGCCCAAGACAAAGATCCAACCCAGATTCATCAAGCCCGAAAACTATACCAGTCGGAATACCGCAAGGTTAATGGGGACAGCGCCCGCCGCGCCATTCAATCTTGGAAAAATCGCGTGACGCAAAAGGATTGTTCATGAATCCCAAAGCCCAAAACGCCATGATTGCGGATGATTCTGAGACACTGCGGCGGAAATTATACCTGTTGCAAGACCGATATCGCGATGTTATTCGCCTGAGTTCTGAAATGTTCTGGGAAACCAACGCCGATTTTGAAGTGTGCGCTGTTTCGGATTGCGTGTTGGATGGTATTGGCCTGCACAGCAGCCAATTGACGGGCCGCACCCTGTTTGATGTTTTCGCCATTGTGGAGGAAGAACCCAAAAATCAGAAATTGATCCAGGCCATCTGTCGATGCGCCCCGTTTAAGGGGCTGCATGTGCATTATCATAACGCCAACGGATCATTATCCCATTTTCGCCTGAGCGGCCTGCCCTATTTTCATGAACAAACGGGGGCTTTTGCCGGATATCGGGGAACCGCGCTGGATATCACCACAGAAATCACGGCCCTGGACAGTGCCAAACGTTTGGATCAGCGGTTGCATTCCTCCCTAGAGGCCATTCCTGTCGCGGTGAGTATTTTTAGCCAAGAGGGAATTTTGATTCATATCAATCGATCCTTTGCGGATCTTTTTCCAGAAACAGCTCGTTTGTTTTTTGATAACGAAGAGATCACCTATCAGAATCTTTTTGCCCAAATGTTGGAATCCGCAGAAATTCTGATGGCAGAGGACGAACAGTTTGCCTTTTTTGAAAACATTATGGAAATATGCGGCACCCGCGCCGCATGCGTTTCTCTGCCCTTTGAGGTGGAAATGTCCGATAATCGATGGGTCAAAGGCCACCATATCATCACAGAATCTGGGGATAGAATTTTTATTGCCCAAGAGGTCACCGATGTGAAAAATCGGGAGCTGATGCTCTCTGCCGCCCGTGATATGGCCGAGGCCAGTCACCAAACCAAAGCCCATTTTTTGGCAAATATGAGCCACGAGCTGCGCACACCCCTAAACGCCATTATGGGCTTTGCAGAACTGATGGCCAGCGAAGCCTTAGGCCCCATGAATCATCCAGACTATAAGGGATATGCCGAGGATGTTTGGATCAGCGCCGAACATTTGCTGAATCTGATCAACGATATTTTGGATATGTCCAAAATAGAGGCGGGTTATATGACCTTGTCTCTGGGGCATATGGATGTGTATGAAATCTGCAGCAGTGTTGTGCGCATGCTGACCCAGCAGGCACAGCAAAAGAAAATCCATTTGATTTTAAGGGACAAGGACTTGCCCACCATCATTTCAGGGGATAAAAATAAGGTTCAGCAAATGCTGGTGAATCTGGTGGGCAATGCCATTAAATTTACCCCCGAAGGTGGAATCGTCACACTATCGCTAACCGAAAACCATAGCCAAGAGCTGGTTGTTTCCGTTCAGGATACAGGCGTTGGGATTAAGCCTGAAAATATCCATAAAATTCTGCTACCCTTTGAACAAATCGACAACAGCGAAACCGGAAAACATAAGGGCACGGGATTGGGATTGCCGCTGACCAAATCCCTGATTGAAATGCATGACGGGCGTTTGAATATTGAGAGTGTTTTTGGGCATGGCACGACGATTTCCCTTGTCTTCCCCAAAAAAATCAGGATTATGGGGGAAAGTTCCCCCTTGTGATGGGGTCAGAGCTTTTCACGATGTCTGGTTTTTGGGTGTGGGTGTATGGCGGTTCGTTCGGATTGGACACAAAATCAGGTTCAGGCCCTGTTTGATCTTCCTTTTTATGAATTGTTTGATACAGCCAGATCCCTGCATCAATCCTTTTTCCCTGCCCAAGATGTTCAACTGGCCACATTGCTCAGCATCAAAACAGGGGGGTGTCCCGAAGATTGCGGATACTGCCCCCAATCCGCCCACCACAAAGAGGTGGGATTAAAATCCGATCCTTTGATGGATATCAATACTGTGCGACAAGCAGCGCAGGCCGCCAAGGCCAAGGGCGCCAGTCGGTTTTGTATGGGGGCCGCTTGGCGTTCGCCCAACACCCATACGGAAAAAGGGCAGGCCCAGTTTAACGCCGTTTTGGATATGATTCGCGAGGTCAAGGCCTTAGGCATGGAGGCCTGCGTAACCCTAGGCATGCTCACCCCCGATCAGGCCTTGGCCCTGAAAGAGGCCGGTTTGGATGCCTATAACCATAACATTGATACCAGTCCGGATTATTATGATAAAATCATCACCACACGGGCCTTTCAGGATCGCCTAGAAACCTTGGATCATGTGCGCACGGCGGGGCTTTCGGTGTGCTGCGGCGGGATTATTGGCATGGGGGAAACACAATCAGATCGCGCCGCTATGATCGCGGTGTTGGGCGGCATGAACCCGCACCCTGAAAGTGTGCCCATCAATGCCTTGGTGCCTGTGGCGGGCACGCCCCTGGGATCAAAGGAACGTGTGGATCCCATGGATATTGTCCGCACCATTGCGGTGGCGCGGATTGTTATGCCAGCCTCCCGTATTCGCCTGTCGGCAGGGCGGGAATCCATGAGCCAAGAAACCCAAGTGCTATGCCTGTTGGTGGGGGCCAATTCCTTTTTTTATGGGGATACCCTGCTAACCGCACCCAACCAAGCTGAGGAAAAAGATCGGGCCCTGTTGGCCATGATGGGCCTGCCTGTTAAGGGAGGCGCGTCTGAGGTTACGCAAGAGGCTTGCCATGCTTAACGCAAACCAACCCCGCGGCGTCTTGCTTTTGGAGGACGGTACCGTTTTTCATGGATTTTTGGCCGGCGATCCCAACGCTGTGGCTGTGGGGGAACTCTGTTTTCAAACCGCCATGACGGGCTATCAAGAGGTCATGACCGACCCGTCCTACGCAGGGCAGATCATTGTGTTTACATTCCCCCACATCGGGAACGTGGGACACAACACCCAAGATTGGGAGGCCGAAACCATGCACGCGGTGGCCATGATTGCCCGCGAATGCCCCACCCCCCCATCGAATTATCGCTCTGAGGGGGATATACAGACATGGTTGGGCGGCTTGGGTCGTCCCTTTTTATACGGCATCGACACCCGCGCCCTGACAACCCATATCCGCACACGGGGATCGGCCCCTGCGGGGATTATCGGGGCTGTGCATCAAAGGCAAACGTTGGAGGCCCTTGCCCTGAAACTCAAATCTTTTCAGGGGATTGAGGGCGCGGATTTGGCCAGCGATGTATCCACCCCAACCGCGTATCATTGGCAGGACGGCCTGTGGGAACATCATCCTGCCCCCCTGAATCGCCATATCGTCGTCGTTGATTTTGGCACCAAAGAGGCCATTTTGCGTCACCTGAACCAAAGGGGTTGCCGCGTGACAGTGATGCCTGCCCATGCATCGCTTTCTGAGATTATGGATCATCACCCCCAAGGCATCCTGCTCAGCAATGGCCCAGGGGATCCCGCTGCGACGTTGGATGCCATTCAGGGGCTTATGACTGACCTTTTGACCCAGAATCTGCCAGTGTTTGGCATTTGTTTGGGCTATCAGATGCTGGCCTTGGCGTTGGGGGGCACATCGTCAAAAATGGTTGTGGGACATCATGGGGCCAACCACCCTGTGTATGATCTGATCGCCAAAAAGGTCATGATCACCAGCCAGAATCATGGGTTTATGATTGAAAAGGATACGCTGCCCCAGCCTTTGGAGGCCACGCATATCTCGCTATTTGATGGCACGTTGCAGGGGTTTCGTGTGAACAATCGTCTCATTGCAGGCGTTCAGTTTCATCCAGAGTGCTCCCCTGGGCCGCATGATGGATGTGTGTTGTTTGATGCGTGGCTGTCTCAGGTGTGAAGCGCATTTTGTCTCTTTTTTTCATGGGGTGGATTATGATGGCCTTACAAACAACAGGTGCCCATGCTGGGGGGGATGGTGTTTTCCATCCGCAATCGTTTACCTTGGACAATGGATTGCAGGTGGTGATTGTTGAGGATCATCGCGTCCCCGCCGTGTCCCACTTTATCTGGTACCGCGTTGGGGCCATGGACGAGCCCCGCGGAAAATCAGGCATTGCCCACTTTCTGGAACATCTGATGTTCAAAGCCACAAAAACCATCCCCGAGGGGGAATTTTCAAGACGCATTGGCCGCATGGGCGGCGATTTGAATGCCTTCACTGCGTGGGATTATACGGCGTATTATGTGAAAATTGCCCGCGAACACTTACCCGTGGTCATGGCCATGGAGGCCGATCGCATGCGGAATATCGACCTGAGCGAAGAAGCCGTCAAAACCGAACGTGACGTGGTCCTCGCCGAGCGGAAACAGGTTGTGGACAGCGATGTCACGCGGCAATTTTCCGAACAAATGGCCGCGGCTCTTTACCAGAATCACCCCTATAGCGTGCCCATCATTGGGTGGATGCATGAAATTCAGGCCCTGAATCGTCAGGATGCCTTGGCATTTTACCAAACGTATTATGCCCCAAACAATGCCGTTGTGGTCATCAGCGGTGACATTACCCTGCAGGATGCCAAAACCTTGGCCCAGCAGCATTATGGGCCATTAAAACCCAGCGTTTTGCCCCCAAAGGTCTCCCTGTCTGAGCCCCCCCATCTGGCCCATCGGCGTTTGTCCATGAACGATGCCCGTGTGTCTATGCCCACGTGGGAACGTCAGTATATTGTGCCCTCTGCCCTTGAGGCCCCTGAGGAACCCCATCTCTATGCCCTGCAGGTTCTATCGGCCCTCTTGGCCTCTGGTGATACGGGCCTTTTGCACGAATATCTGGTGCATGATTTGAAGGTG
>JBJTVN010000123.1:0-1535 GCA_046081225.1 Alphaproteobacteria bacterium | reverse complement strand
AAGCGCTGGCCAAAACCAGAACAGACATGATAGAAATCCAAAGGCGTCGCATAACGGTGTCCCCTTATATAATGGCGATTCTTTTTCCAAACACTATGCACCCATCATCCTTAACATTTCGTCAATGGCTGTTTCTGGGGGCGGGGTATAGTGCCCTGCATCTGGCGGATTGTTATGATTTGGGCACCGTGTATGGCACCACCCGAAGCCGTCAAAACGATTTGAAAGCCGCTGGGATTGTGCCCATCATCACCGATTTTCAGGCCGTGCATCCGGATATTCTGCGGGCGATTGGCAGAGCAGAGGCCGTGTTGCTGTCTGTGGCCCCCGATGCGCAGGGGGATGTCTGTTTGCGGTTATATGAGGAGGCCTTGTTGGCTTCCCCCACGGTGCGTTGGGTGGGGTATTTGTCTTCCACCAGTGTTTATGGGGACCATCAGGGGGCCAGAGTCACAGAGGACAGCCCCCGTCTCGCCACATCCACCCGCGGCATCGCCCGCATCATGGCAGAAGATGCGTGGCTGGCCCTGCGTCGGGATCATGGGTTGCCGGTATCGGTGTTTCGTCTTTCGGGGATTTATGGACCCAGCCGCAGCGTTTTTGACAAACTGGCGGCAGGACGGGCCCAGCGTCTGGACAAGCCAGGACACCTGTTTTCCCGTATTCATGGGGTGGATATTGCGGGGGTTCTGGCCGCCAGTTTGCACAGGGCGCCGGATGTTTACAATGTCTGTGATACCCTGCCCGCCACGGGGCGAGAGGTTGTGGAGTATGCCTGCGCCCTTTCCGGTTATCCCCTGCCCCCCCTGATGCCCTTTGCACAGGCGGATTTATCGGACATGGCGCAAAGCTTTTACGCCGATCATCGCGTGATTTTTCCGGACAAAATCGCCGGTTTTTATGATTTTGTATATCCCACCTACCGCGAAGGGCTACAGGCCATATTTCGCCAGTTCCACCCGCGCCCGTAATTCAATTTGCTGCAGGATATCGTGCAACAGGGGGGATGTAGGGACGGATAAATCCTCGGCCAACTGCTGTTTTAACCGATGCAAAGTATGGGGTGACGGGCGGTCCATCATCACATCCCGCTGCAACGTTTTCAGGGTGTTCAGGATAGAGCGTCCCTGTTGGCGGCGTTTTTGCTCCAGTGGCAATTCTTCGTCCTGCGTCATCACAAAAGATACGATGGGGGAGAGAAAACCCGCCTGCTGCGTGGAGTCTATTTCTGCTGTTTCTGGGGACTGGCCCAAAGAAAAGGCCTTTTGATTCCGCGCTGTGCGTCGCGGCGCCGATGGCCCCTGACTGTGGCCCAAAGTGTGAATGATCATGATGATGGGTCTTTCATGGTGTTTTTATTTTTTTCCAGTGTGCGCCCAAAAGGGTAAAAAAATCGTTATGGGGGACAGGGGGCGCCGTTCGCGCGTCCTGTTTCCCCTTGCACTGTCTCCGAAAAATCCCTAAGGTTTCTTCACCGTTTGTTTTTCAAAAGAGGGGATCCTCATGCGTTTTCGTGCGTTTTTTGCTTTGTTTTT
>JBJTVN010000122.1:0-5378 GCA_046081225.1 Alphaproteobacteria bacterium | reverse complement strand
GTAGCAGATTTTGCGGGGGATGCTAGGATTTTTTTGTAAAAAAACCCCTGCAAAAAAACCCCTTGCGCCCCCCTGCCCCCCTGTGCTATGTAGCCATCCTGTTTTTGAAAAAACGTTGCAGACTGCCGGTGTTTTTAAACCTTTAAAAACGTAAAGCCCGCACGAGATGTTGGTCAAAGCCATGAAAAAGCGCCCCTTGTTTGGGGGTGTTTTGGTTTGATCTCCCCTCCCCTGCTTTCTGTTTTTGATCCGCCCTGTGCGGGTGGGGCTGATGGTTTTTGTTCACCCTGTCCGAAAAACCAAAGTAAATTTCTTCTATAAAACTAATGTAGGACTTACGCATAACACTCGTCATTGCGAGCGCAGCGAAGTAATCCAGAAATGCCGCCACCGGAAAGACTGGATTGCCACGCCTCCTGCGGAGGCTCGCAATGACGTTCTGCGTAAGTCCTATAATGGTGATGGGGCCTTTAATGTTGTTTCTCGGGGGCACAGACATGCTTTGGCATTCTATGTCATACTTTCCATCTTCTTAGGTGGATGCTCGATACAGGGATCTTTCCGATGACCGCATCAAAAGCCTCTCTGGCCCCGTTTTTCACAGAGCTTCGCCTCTCCTTAGCCACCCTTGCCCCCTACGGCGTCCTGCTTAAGCCCCGTGTGATTCAGCTGGTTGTGTTCACGGCCCTATGCACCGTGCCTTTTTTGGAAACCATCAACGCCTTTTCCTGTTTTATGGCATTGCTTTGCATCGCTTTGGGCAGCGGCGCCGCCGGCGCGTTTAACATGTGGTTTGACCGCGATATTGACGCGCGGATGGAGCGCACGGCGCAGCGCCCCATTCCCTCTGGCACCGTCAGCCCCGAAAATGCCTTGGTTTTTTCCCTGAGTTTGGCTACGTTTTCCGTAGTTCTGTTGGGTCTGTCGGTTTCATGGTACGCGGCGGGATGGCTGGCCTTTTCCATTCTGTTTTATGCCGGTCTTTATACTGTGGTTTTAAAACGCGCCACCTGTCAAAACATTGTCATTGGCGGGGCGGCAGGGGCCCTGCCCCCTGTGATTTTATGGGCGGCCATGACTGGGAATGTCAGCAGCCTTTTGCCATGGTCTTTGTTTTTGATTGTGTTTTTTTGGACCCCCCCCCATTTCTGGGCCTTATCTCTTTACCGTGCTGACGATTACGCCCGCGTGGGTATCCCCATGCTGCCGGTGGTTAAGGGGAAACAAAGCACGGTGCTGCACATTTTACTTTACACCATTCTGTTGGTGGGCATATCGCTGATGCCGACTTTGTTGGGCTATGTGTCTTGGGGATATGGTGCCATCGCCTTGCTTCTGGGATTGCGGTTTTTGTCTTTGGCGCACCCCTTAATCACAACCCAGACGGATCAACAAAATCAAGCCGCCCGCCGTTTGTTTGGGTATTCCTTGATCTACCTGTTTGTCCTGTTTGCGGCGTTGGTCCTTGACAAGGTGCTTTTTTCTGGCATGATTCGGGACCTGATTCATTAAGGACACCCCATTATGACGACCCCTGTTGTTGTTCCCGCCCTCGGCGAATCCATCACCGAAGCCACCGTCGCCAAATGGTTCAAAACCGTGGGCGAGGCCGTGGCCATCAACGAAGCCATTGCCGAGCTGGAAACCGACAAAGTCACCGTGGAGGTTTTTGCCCCCGTCGCCGGCGTTTTGTCATCGTGTGCCTTTCAAACAGGGGATACCGTTGCCATTGGCGCCACGTTGGGCGTGATTGCAGAGGGCGCTGTGGCCTCTGCTGCCGCGACACCAGCCCCCTCCCCTGAGCCAGCTTTATCCCCAACGCCCCCTACCCCTACGGTTGTTCCAGATCTCGCCGCCCCTGTGGTTCCCCCTGCGGCGGCAAAAATCATGGCGGAACATAACCTCTCCCCTGCGGATGTGTCTGGAACAGGGAAAAAAGGCCAGATTTTAAAATCGGATGTTGTGGGCCATTTGTCTCAGCCTGCCCAGACGCCTGCCGCCTCTGCCCCACGGGAAGAGCGCCGCCGCATGACCCGCCTTCGCGCCCGCATTGCCGAGCGCCTGAAAGAGGCCCAAAACACCGCGGCCATCCTCACCACCTTCAATGAAATTGACATGAGCCGTGTCATCGACCTGCGCAACCGTCACAAAGACCTGTTTGAAAAAAAACATGGCATCAAGCTTGGCTTCATGGGCTTTTTTGTGAAAGCCGCCATCGCCGCGCTTCAGGATATCCCCTCGGTCAATGCCCAAATCGAAGGCGATGAGATTATTTATAAAAATCATTATGATATCGGCGTTGCCGTGGGCACAGATGCGGGGCTGGTGGTGCCCATTGTGCGAGATGCAGACGCCCTGAATTTGGCAGGCATCGAAAAAACCATCGCTGAGCTGGCCATTAAGGCCCGTAGTGGCAAACTGTCCATTGACGATATGAACGGCGGGACTTTTACCATCACCAACGGTGGCGTTTATGGGTCGTTGTTGTCCACCCCCATTTTAAACACCCCCCAATCAGGCATTTTGGGCCTACACAAGGTTGAGCCCCGCCCCGTCGTTGTGAAGGATCAGATTGTGATTCGTCCCATGATGTATGTGGCTTTGTCCTATGATCACCGCATCATTGATGGGAAAGAGGCCGTGACGTTCCTGGTGCACGTGAAAGAGATGATGGAAGACCCAGAGCGTATGCTGCTGGCTGTCTAAGCAGAGGATAGTCCCTTGGCCATGACCCCTGAGACCGTTGTCCGCATCTTTGAAACCTTTCAAAAGGCCTGTCCCGATCCAAAAACCGAGCTGGTATATCATTCCCCCTTCACCCTGTTGGTGGCCGTTATGTTGTCCGCCCAGTGCACGGATAAACAGGTCAACATTGTCACACAATCCCTGTTTGAAATGGCCGATACGCCCCAAGGCCTGTTGGCGCTGGGGGAAGACGCCTTAACCACCTCCCTCAAAAGCCTGAATCTCTTTCGCAGCAAAGCCAAACACCTTTTTCAAGCCTGTCACCTGCTGTGTGAACGCCACCACGGCGAGGTTCCTGATGATCGTGAAGCCCTGGAGGCTCTGCCTGGTGTCGGGCGAAAAACCGCCAATGTTGTGCTGAACACGGCCTTCGGGCACCCCACCATGGCCGTGGATACCCATATTTTCCGCGTCTGCCAACGCACAGGCCTCGCCATAGGCAAGACACCCAGAGCCGTTGAAGATATCCTGCTAAACGTCATACCAGAAAAATACCAAAAAAACGCCCATCACTGGCTGATTCTTCATGGGCGGTATACCTGCAAAGCCCGAAGCCCCCTTTGTCATACCTGCGCTATACGGTATGACTGTGCATTTTTCCAAGGGCAAATGCTTCCAGATTAAGATCCGTAAGCTAAGATATGGCCATTTTTCGTCAGCACGAACACTGTTTTATCAACAATAACGGGTGACGAGGCCACATCGCTGCCCAACGCCAAGGTGCTGAGGGTTTGGCCCGTAAAGGGACTGAGAACCAACACATCCCCCCGTTGATTCAAAACCAGCACCTTTGATCCCGCCACGAGGGGGCCAAACCACATTTGGTCATCCTCTTTGGGCAGATCAACTTTCCATACCAATTCCCCCTTCAGGGTGAAGGCCATGGCGTTTTGATCCGAGGTGGTCACAAAAACCCCGCTGCCCGCCACCGCAGGGGGATACGCCAACCCCACAGTATGTTGCCACAACCGTGTTCCCGTTGCCAAACTGAGTGCCGTGAAATGTCCCCCACCCACAGGGGCGGCAAAGACCATGTTATAGGCCAAAACAGGATCGGCAACAATATCCGAAAGCCCCAATTTCCCCTCTTCGCCAAGGGCATCAAACCAAAGGGAGCGCCCTGTATCTTTATGAATGGCCACAACCTCCCCCGAAGAGAGAGCCGCCACCACCGTTTGATCAAAAATCGCAGGTGCCGCACCCCCCGCCATCCCCGTTGACTGCTGCAGCCCCGTATACACCCACGCGATGGCCTTGGCATCCAGAGAAACGGCCACCACTTGGTTGGATTTTGTGGTGATATAGGCATACCCCCCCTCAAGCGTGGGCGCAGAAGCCGCAGGCCCAGGCAGGTTCAGACGCCAGAGCACCGCCCCCGTGTCCGCCTGCAGGGCCAGAAACTCGCCATAACCCGTTGCGGCAAACACTTGGGACCCCGCGGCGGCCACCCCGCCCCCATCCAAAATCAAATCCTGGTCCTCGGGGGCCAAGGGGCGGGTCCACAACGCCTTGCCTGTGTTTTGATCCAGCGCAAAAACAACCGCCGCCGCATCCATGACAACAATGCGGCCTTGGTTTATGATGGGCTGAGCCAAGGCGGCATCCTCACCAGATTCAAAACCATCCAAATCGGCATCCCACAAACGTTTTAACGTGTCACCCAACGGAACATGCCCCGTCAAATGGGCAGAATTCCCCGAAACCATAGGCCAAGACGACCGATCCACGGCCTGTGACAGGGCGATCTGGGCCCCCTCTTTGGGCGTTAAGATTTCCGAAGGGGTATTAAAAACAGCAATGCGATCCCCCTCGGCTTTGCTTTTGGCCTCCTCTGATGATGCACAGGCCCCCAAAGCCAATGTCGCCAGAACCAAACCCCAAACAGGCCGAACCATTGTAACCCGCCGCATTATAGGAAGCTCTTGAGCATGATTTCGGTCCGATCCCGAACGCCAGCGGGCAAATCTTGGGCCTTGGACAAGGCCTCCCAGAGGGCTTTTGCCCCCCCCTTATCCCCCGCCGCGTACAGCCCAAAGGCTCTGGCCTCTTGGGCCAAAAAGCGCCAAGACGATGTCTGGTTTTCCGCGAGGGCTTTTAAAGGCTCCTGTAAGGGCTCTTGGGGCGCCCCTTTTGCCGCATCCGCTTTGGCAAGGGACCCCGAGGCCACCACCAACAGATTGCGCAAGGGCAGGGGGGCCGCTTTCAAGGATTTTTGCCAGATTTCTGCGGCTTCGCTCTGACGATCATGACTGAGATGCCGCTGACCTTCGGCAAAGGCCACCAAGGTCTGATACCCTGTGGAAAAATCCAGATCTTCGTCTTTCACGGCCCCTTTGGGGGCCTCTGTGTCCGGATACACAAGGCTGATAAACACATCTTCTGCCAACAAGGCTTTTTTATCCTGAAACAGGCGATACCACGACCCACCCCCTATCAGCAGCAGGATGGCCACAACCCCTACAGCCACGACCAGTCCATAGCGCCTAAGCCCTTTTTTCAGGGATTCAAAGGCCATATCGTCTTCAACTTCGCGCATCAAATCCTTGATTTCTTTAGGATCTTGTTGTTTTTTGGTGCTCATGCCTGAAAAGTCTCTCTTTATAAACGTAATAAACGTATGTTGGGGTCAGACT
>JBJTVN010000121.1:0-4153 GCA_046081225.1 Alphaproteobacteria bacterium | reverse complement strand
ACCCATCTGGGATATATTGATTTTTTAATGGAGCGTCGCCACTGGCTGGCGGGGGATCAACTGAGCTTGGCTGATTTTGCCGCCGGTGCCCATGTATCCTGTATGGATTATCTGGGGCATGTGCCATGGCAGGATTTTAATGATGCCAAAGACTGGTACACCCGTCTGAAATCCCGCCCCAGCTTTCGCTGTATTCTAGAGGACACAGTGCCCAGTGTCCCCCCTGTGCCCCCATATGCAGCTTTGGATTTTTAGGTGGATTCTGTTGTTTTGGATGAAGCTTTGTTATCTGGTTTTCCAGCCCTTTCCCCTGGTCATGTCTGGCTGGTGGGGGCGGGTCCGGGGGATGTGGGATTGCTGACCTTGCATGCCCTCAGCGCCCTGCGGCAGGCGGATGTTGTGTATTATGATGGGTTGATTGCGCGGGATATCCTCGCCCTCACCCCCGCCACCCTGATTTACGCCGGCAAAAAGGCAGGAGAATCCTGTCGTCAGGATCGCATCACGCAGGATTTGATTGATGCGGCCCGCGCCGGCCATCGTGTGGTCCGTCTAAAGGGCGGCGACCCCCTGATCTTTGGGCGTGGGGGGGAAGAAATGCAGGCCCTGCACGCCGCCGGCATCCCCTGTCGCATCATTCCAGGGGTCACGGCTGCCCAAGGGGCCGCCGCCTATAGCCAGATTCCCTTAACGCACCGCGATCATAACAGCGCAGTGACCTTTCTGTCGGGCCATCAGGCCGAGACCCTTTACGGCGAGGCATGGCACGATATTGGCCTGCGCTCCCCATTGCTGGTGCTGTATATGGGGTTAAAAAACTTTGATAAAATCCGCCTGCGCTTGCTGGAGGTTGGTCGTTGCCCCACCCAGCCCGTGGCCTTTATCAGCGCGGCCACCACACCCCAGCAGACAACGGTTTTCACAACCTTGGGCGAGAGTCTATCCGTCTGGCCCACCATCACCGGCCCCACCATCATTATGATTGGGCAGGGGGTATGCCCTGCATAAGGGGCCTTTACCCCAAAAAGGATTCTATCACCCTGCGTCCATCCGTGCCCAAGCCCAAATCGGGGTCCACGGCCCGCTCTGGATGGGGCATCAAGCCCAAAACGGTTTTGGTTTCGTTAAACACACCGGCAATATCATCCACGGATCCGTTGGGGTTATGGGTATAGCGATAGGCGATGCCGCCTTGATCCTGCAAACGGGCCAAACCCGATGAATCCAAAAGGTAACATCCATCATGATGGGCAATGGGCATGGATAAGGCCTCCCCATGCTGGGCATTCTGTATGGTCACCATACGATGAATGAATTTTAAACCATGGTTGCGCCGCAGGGCCCCTGGCAACAGATGGGCCTCTGTTAACATTTGAAAGCCGTTGCACACCCCCAGAACCTTTCGGCCCTGCTGGATATGGCGCCGGATTTCCGGCATAATGGCGGCATGGGCGGCCATGGTGCCACAGCGCAGATAATCCCCATAACTGAATCCCCCGGGCAAGGCCACAAGATCCGCCGCAGGCAAATCTGTTTCCTGATGCCACACCATCAGGGGCGGCGTGCCCGTAATGGTGTGCAGAGCCACAGCCATATCCCGATCACAGTTGGACCCCGGAAAAACAATGACGGCACTACGCATGACGGGCTTTCTCGTCCCCAGGCAAGACAGCGGTTATTCCTTCCCAAGGGCCTTCAAAATCAAAGGTCCGAAAGGCCTGATTCAAATGGACAGGTTCATAAACCACGCCTTGACGGTCGGGGTCATAACGCACCTCAACATAACCGGTTAAGGGGAAATCTTTGCGCAGGGGGTGCCCCTCGAACCCATAATCCGTTAAAATACGGCGCAAATCAGGGTGATCCGCAAAGCGGATGCCCAGCATATCCCATGCCTCTCGCTCCCACCAATTCGCCGCAGGGAACAGGGGAATCAGGGTGGGCACCATCAGACCCTCTTTCACGGCCACTTTTAAACACACGCGCATGTTATGACGCAAAGACAAAAATTGATACACCACATCAAAACGATGATCCCGCGCCGGATAATCAACCCCCGCAATATCCATCATCTGATGACAAAGGATGGTCGGATCATCCCGCAGAAAACGCACGACATCCACCAGATTGCGCGTGTCGGTGCGCAGGCTTACGGTGCCAAAGCGGGTGGATTCCAAAGCAACCACACCCCCAAAACGGCTTTGCACGGCCTGAGCCACAGCATCAACAACAGACGGGGGTGGGGTGTAAACCATAATGGACCCAGAGTCCTCTCTTCTTATGATTGATCCGGTGATGCAGGGGTTTTATTACTTTCGTCTTAAGAAAGCAGGGATTTCCAATTCATCATCGATGGCTATGGGACCAGAAGATTTTTGGTCTTTTGTCTTCAGGGATTCGGAAAGCATATCTTCAGAGGGATAGCGTGGCGATGCCGAAGTCTCTCCTTTTCCTGGCTTTCCGGACACGGTCTGGGCCAAACGGCCAAAAAGAGAGGGCTTTGAGGAAGATGCATCCGCAGCCTCAGAGAGAGGCGCCGCGGCAGCAGAGGCATCCCGAGGGGAAGACGTCTGAGATGAAGAAGAAAGCGGGGATCCAAAAGGGGACTCTGCCCGCGCCGCAGGGTTTATCAAAACCGCGGGAGCCGCCGCAATGGGCTCAGGCGCGGAAACGGTTTCCAAACGGGGGGGGACAACCTCGGCCCGAACATCAGCCCGCACGGGGGGAGGGGTCATAAACACACCCGAAACATCCTCGGAAAACTCTCTGTGGGCATAAGGGGCGGAGGGCTGCTGTAAAGCCATCGTCGCCCCTTGGCCAGCAACGGGGTATCCACCAGCAGCGGCACCGTGGGGGGCAGGATGTTGGGGGGCATGGTTCTGGGCATAACCAGTGGGGATGCCAGCTGGGGCTGCCGCAGACACAGGGGCCCGAGAGGCGTGTTCAATGGGCTTGGCGCTGGGACGGGGGGCGGCATCAATGCCCGTGGCCACAATGGAAATGCGAATTTTTCCCTGAACGTTGTCATCAAAGGTTGAGCCAAAAATAATGTTGGCATCGGGGTCAACCTCTTCGCGTATGCGGTTGGCTGCTTCGTCAATTTCAAACAGGGTCATATCTTTGGAACCGGTGATGTTGATCAAAACACCACGGGCGCCTTTCATGGACACATCATCCAGCAGGGGATTGGAAATGGCGGCCTCGGCGGCGGTGACGGCGCGGTTTTCGCCCTCGGCCTCTCCGGTGCCCATCATGGCTTTACCCATTTCCATCATGACGGTACGAATGTCGGCAAAATCCAGATTCACCAGCCCAGGCATCACCATCAAATCGGTAATTCCCCGAACACCCGAATGCAAAACATCATCGGCCATTTTAAAGGCATCGGCGAAGGTGGTTTTCTCATTGGCCAGACGAAAAAGGTTCTGGTTGGGAATGACAATCAGAGTATCCACAACCTGCTGCAAAGCGTCCAGTCCCGCCTCGGCCAGGCGCATGCGGTGGGCCCCCTCAAAATGAAACGGTTTGGTGACAACGCCCACAGTCAAAATGCCTTTTTCCCGTGCCACGCGGGCCACAACGGGCGCGGCCCCTGTGCCTGTGCCGCCGCCCATACCGGCGGTGATAAAGACCATGTTGCTGCCGTGCAGATATTCAATGACTTCATCCAAAGCCTCCTCCGCGGCAGCTTTGCCGATTTCCGGACGGGATCCCGCCCCCAAACCACGGGTGATGTTCATCCCCAATTGAACACGGTTGGGGCATTCTGATTGGGCTAGGGCCTGCGCATCCGCATTGGCCACAACAAATTCAACACCCTGCAGGTTGGCACGGATCATATTGTTCACCGCATTCCCCCCAGCGCCGCCCACACCGATGACGGTAATTTTGGGCTTCAGATCAAAATCATCTTTGGGAATGCTCATATGAATGGCCATGAAAAAACCTCTTAGGCGACGGTAAAATAATGCTTAGGCCCGATAGTACACACCTGTTTTGGGAATCACAAGGGGAAAATGGCAGAAGTGAAAATGATAGAACTATAGCCATCACGAATTTGAATGAATTAAATTTTTAGTTTTGCTAGAGTGCCATCAAGCCCCCCAAAAAAAGAGGAGAAGACGATGGCGTACGGAGAAGATTTTCGGAAAAG
>JBJTVN010000120.1:0-2683 GCA_046081225.1 Alphaproteobacteria bacterium | reverse complement strand
GCAAACCAAGACATAACCGAACATTCCTGCAAAACGCCATGGTTGATAACTTTGCAGGGATTTGCAAGGGGAAAGCAAAGGGGTGAATTCCAGGGGTGAATTCCCCCCTTGACACCCCCCTTGACAACAGCCCGTTTCCCCTTTCACAATCGGGGCGTTTTTTAAACCCAGAACCTTTGTGGGGACCTGTTATGGATTTTCTTGCAGCACGGCAACAGATGGTGGAAAGCCAGATCCGAACCAACAAAGTGATTTGGGGGGATTTGATTCAGGCCTATCGCGACGTGCCGCGTGAGGATTTTTTGCCCAGCACCCTGCGCTCCGTGGCCTATTTGGACCATCATCTTGCTTTGGGGGGGGGGCGTTTTGAACTCAGCCCCCTGATCATGGCCCGATGATGGATGTGTTGTCCCCCACATCCCAGGATTTGGTTTTGGTGGTGGGGCCCAACTTTGGGTATAGCGTTGCTGTTTTGTCCTCTTTGGCCGGAACCGTGGTGGGACAAGAACCAGACGAAGGCATGCGCCATCACGGGGAAACCCAGCTGGGCCTGCTATCCTGCGACAATGCCTTTATGGTGGAGGGGGACCTCTCCGCGCCAACCTCAGCCTTCGGTCCCTTTGATGCCATTCTTTTGTGCGGGGCCGTGTCTCAGCCGCCCTTTGCTTTTTTCAAAGCGTTGGTGCCCCGCGGGCGCTGTGTGGGGATTTTGCAAAATGGCCCCGTGGGTCACGCGGTGCTGTGGACCAAACAAGACCAGGGCCATCCCGCCCCCTTTGTGGCTTTTGATGCCACGGCCCCCTATTTGGTGGGTCATGAACCGGTGGCGGCGTTTTTTTTGTAGGGGGAAAAGGCGGGGCGGGGCAGCAGGATTTGCCCCGCGGGTCAAGGGCGGAAGGGAAAAAATACCGCACCGAGCGCAGCGAGGGAGGATGATTTTTTGACTTCCGGCGAAGCGGACCCTTGAGGCGGGGGGGAAATTCTGCTGGGTGGGCGCCTTTTCCCTATTCCCAGCAGCAACGTTGCTCCCACCCCCGCACTTTCCTTTTTGTATCAAGGGGTCCGCTGCGCCGGGGCGAAAAAAATCATCCTCGGTTCAGCCTCTGCCGAGGCTTCACCTTGCGGTATTTTTTTCGCTCCGCCCCCTGACACAAAAAGAAAACCGCCCCGCCCCGCAACGTCCCTTAGGGATTGTTCTTCATGGCCTTCACCAAAGCCATCACATTATAGCGCATCATGGCTTGATAGGTGGGGGCGGGGCCCGTTTCTGGGGACAGGGCATCGGTGTACAAAGCCGGCCCCACCACCGCCCCCGTTTCAGCCGCCAATTGTTTGATGATGTTGGGATTGCCCAGGCTTTCCAAAAACAGGGCGCGGGTTTTGTCGGATTTGATTTGCTCTATCAGGTGTTTCATTTCCTTGGCACTGGGTTCGTCATCGGTGCTAAACCCCGTGGGGGCCAAAAACGTTACGGTATAGGCATCGGCAAAATACCCAAAGGCATCGTGGGTGGTAATCACGCGGCGTTTGGCTATCGGTACGGTGGCAATGTCTTTTTTCACCCAAGCATCTAAAGCAGCCAGATCGGCATCCAGTGCGGCGGCCCTGTCGCCGTAGGTTTTGGCGTTGGCGGGATCAGCCTTTTGCAAGGCGGCCGCTATGGTTTGTGCATACATCCGACCATTGGCTAGGTTTTGCCAGGCATGGGGGTCAATGCTGCCATGATGATGGTGGTCGTGATCATGGTGATGGTCCCCTTCGGGGTCTTTTAGGGTTAACGTGCGCACACCCTGACTGGCCACCACAATGGGGGCCTTGGTGCCGGATGAGGCCATCAGGCGATCCATCCACCCCTCGAACCCTAGACCATTCACAATAATTATATCGGCATCCTTCAGGGCTTTGGCATCACGCGGGGTGGGCTGGAAAACGTGGGCATCACCGTTGGGGCCCACAAGGGTGGTCACGGTGACATCTTCCCCGCCCACCTGCTTGGCCAAATCCCCAAGGATGCTGAAGCTGGCCACGACCTTTAGCGGCGCTGCCTGCCCTGCATTGGCCCCCATGATTACGGCGAGCATGAGGAGAAGGGTGGTGAAAGGTTTTATCATTATAAGATGCCTTTATTGATTCAAGTGTTTAAACGGAAAATACCGCGCCCGCACACTGCCAAAGCGACCCAGCAGCAAAGACAGCAGATAAATCACCCCCGCCGATAAAATAATGGCCGGCCCCGAGGGAACGTTGATATGATACGATATTAACAGCCCCGCTGTGCTGGCCACCAAACCCAAACCCGCCGCCACCCCCACCATTTGGGCAAAGCCTTGGGCCCAGAAACGGGACGCCACCGCCGGCAGCATCATCAATCCCACAGCCATCAGGGTACCCAGCGCCTGAAAACTGGCCACCAGATTCACCACCACCAGCACCAAAAATAACAAATGAATTCCCCCCGCCCCTTTACAAACGGATCGCAGGAACACGGGATCAAAGGCCTCTGTCAACAGCGCCCGATAAAACAAAGCAAAGGTGATCAGAGTGAAGGAAGACACCCCTCCCATCAACCGCAAAGACGCATCATCCACCGCCAGAACACTGCCAAACAACAGGTGCATCAAATCCACCGTGTTGCCTTTCAGCGAAATCAGCAACACGCCAAGGCTAAGGGCCATCAAGTAAA
>JBJTVN010000119.1:0-1652 GCA_046081225.1 Alphaproteobacteria bacterium | reverse complement strand
GAGTTTCATGGTTCGCCTGAAACAAATATCGGTTGCCCGTGTATCCAAAATCCGCCGATCCTGTTTTATCGCTTTCTGATGTGCCCGCATTGGCGATAAAATCATAACTGCCCACGCGATTGCGATCATTAGAAAGATCCTGCCATTCCACAGAGCCTGCGCGGGTGGGGCTGGAATAACGGCTGGATGCGCTGCGGGATCGGCCACTGGGGCTGTCAAAGCGATAGGTCAGCGTGGCAAAAATTCGGGCTTCGTTTTCGTCTTTTCGGCCTTCTTCTTCAGGACGGGTGCCATATTCAAAATTGATATAGCCGTTCAATTTCGGGGTTATGGCCTCGGATAGGGAGATGTTGGTGGTAAACTGGTCATCTGTGTCGCGACCAACAGCGTAACGGCCACCCAGACTGACAGAAGCGGTTTCTGTTAGGGGTTGGCGAAAGCGGGCTCTCCATTCATTCTCTGTGGTATTTCTTGGGCCTGTGATGGATTGGGCATCACTCAGGGTTGAAAAATCCCGTGATGTCTGCAGATAGGATAAATCAAATTCCTGCCGTTGGGTTTCGATCCATGGATCAGGGCGTTCAATTCTGTAATCCAGCGTCATGGCATTGCCCGTGCCTGTATCGGCGATGGAGGAATCACTCAGGGCATAACTGGCCCCAAAGGTTCCCAAAAGCGTGGCAAGGCCCGCATTGATGCCTTGTGTGTTTATGTCTGTATCCCCTTGGGCAGAGGCCCCAAGCGTCAGATTGCTTGTGATCCCACGGCGATAAAACGTGCTGTAGGTGGGGTTGCTTTCGTCGTATTCGGGCTCATTATCAACGATATCAGAGGCCGCACCGAAATTGAGTGAGAACTCAGAAATCCCCTCATCCAGCAACACCGTGTCGGCAAAACTGCTGAAGCGCATGGTGGTTTCCCGCCCCTGTTCGTCACGGATACGCAGTTCAATATCATTCAAACCATCCACAAAGGGTAAATCCCGAAGGCTATATTGCCCGGGGTCCAAACGCACGGTGCGCACAGACACGCCATTCACAATCACATCCACCACCGCAGGCCGATCCAGGGTAAAGTCACCCCGACCTGTGGAGCGAATGGCACGATTCGGTTGAATCTCGCTATAACGACGTTCCACAGACAGACCGCCAATGTTTCGGAAGCCCTGCAGGGAATCGCTGGTGGTATAGGTTAAATCCCCCGCGCTATAGCGTACGGCGGTGTCCACATCGTCATGAAATAGCGTGGTTTGCCCGCGGTCCCATGTGCGATCATTCTCATCTGTAAAAAACAAATCACTGTCCAAATTCAGACCACTGACCCCAAGGGCATTGGCCCGCAGGTTGAAAACAGCGTTCAGGGGATTAAAGGCATTATCCTCTCCAGAGGGTTGTTCATGAACATATTCTGTGCGCACCGAACTGTTGACAATGGCACTGAAATCGCTGGGGGGGACAAAATCTATGCTCCCATCATCGGACTGAAAATACCCTAGGCTAAGGTCTTGGGGCAGGCGCATGTCCATGGTTGTTTGCAAATCAAGGCGCACTTCATCCGGAAGGTAACGCAGCGGCAAACCGGCCGCCGTTAACTCTTGGGCTGTGACGATGATGGCTTTGCTTTTCCGCAAGGGGGCTAGGATATCTTTTTTT
>JBJTVN010000118.1:0-5693 GCA_046081225.1 Alphaproteobacteria bacterium | reverse complement strand
GGCGATTCCAAATGCCGTTCATGCAGTCGCGTACCGGCATCCTTAACCCATGATTTAACCAAATCCACGGTGACATCTGTGTTTTTGTACGATGCGGAACGTTCATCGGCGAAGGCTTCCAGTGTTGCAGAGGGTTGAGCCGATAAAACAATGACCAAAAATCCCAAAAAGAAAACCAGAAAGTTCATAATATCTCCAAAAAATATAAATAATAAAAATAAAGAGGTGTCGTTAAAAAATATAAGCGTAGGTTTTATATAAGGGGAACTTTATCACAGAAAACCTTAAAAAACCCTCAAGGCATGACGGACGATTATGATTTCGTCATTCCGGACCAGCGAGCGAAAGCGAGCGCCGGTATGACGATGGTACTGGGGGGGAGCCTCAAGGCTTTCAACGAAAAAACGTGCTTTTTTTTGAAAAATGGTTTATGGGAAAGGGCCCTTGAGAGAAAGGAAAACACTCATGATTAAAATTGGTGTGGCCGGCGGTGCGGGTCGTATGGGAAAGGCCATTGTTGCGGAGATTGCCCGCAATCCACGGTGTGAACTGGTGGGTGCCACTGTTTTAGAGCAAGATCAAAATCGTGGTCGCGATGCGGGGGAATTGGCGGGTATTGGCCGTCTGAATATCCCCCTGCGGCACACCCCCGTGGAAATGTTTGAATCGGCCGATGTGGTGATTGATTTTACATCCCCTGCGTCCTCTTTGGAACATTGCATTTTGGCCCATGAATACAAAACGGCTCTGGTCATTGGCACCACAGGGTTTAATCCCAAGCAAAATCAGATGCTGAAAAGTCACGCCGAAAAAGTCCCCTTGCTGGGGGCGCCCAACATGAGTTTGGGGGTGAATTTGCTGCAAGCCCTCACAACCCTTGCGGCCAAGATTTTAGATGCACGTTTTGATGCGGAAATTCTGGAAATGCATCACAACGCCAAACGGGATGCCCCATCGGGCACAGCGCTGGCCTTGGGGGAGGCTGTGGCCAAAGGCCGCGGCATTCGCCTATCGGACAAAGCCGTTCATGACCGATCCGGCCAAAGAGAGGTCGGGGATATTGGTTTTGCCGTTCTGCGCGGGGGCGATGTTGTGGGGGATCATACCGTGATTTTTGCAGGTCAGGGGGAGCGTATTGAGCTGTCTCATCGTGCCAGCAGTCGCATTATTTATGCCCACGGGGCGGTTCATGCGGCTCTATGGATTGCGGATAAACCGGCGGGGCTTTACACGATGCAGGATGTTTTGAATTTGGGACTTTAGAGCCATGCGCTACGATCCCAAAGAAACCGAGGCCAAATGGCAGACCCTTTGGGATCAGTCTGGTGATTTTTCGGTGGATACGGCAACAGCCCAGCGTCCCTATTATGTTTTGGAAATGTTCCCGTACCCTTCGGGCAAAATCCATATGGGGCATGTGCGCAATTATGTGATTGGGGATGTCATGGCGCGGTTTGCCCGCGCCAAGGGGTATGATGTTTTGCATCCTATGGGGTGGGATGCCTTTGGTTTGCCAGCAGAAAATGCCGCCATAGAGCGCGGCGTCGCCCCAGGGGATTGGACCCTGCAGAATATCGCCGCCATGCAGGCGCAGTTGAAAAAACTGGGCCTGTCCTATGACTGGAACCGCAGCTTTGCCACCTGTGATCCCGATTATTATCGCCATGAACAGGCGTTTTTTCTGGATTTTTACCAGCGGGGTTTGGCGTATCGGCGGGAATCGTGGGTGAACTGGGATCCTGTGGAACAGACCGTTCTGGCCAACGAACAGGTGGTGGATGGCAAAGGCTGGCGTTCCGGTGCCCCCATCGAAAAGAAAAAACTGGCCCAGTGGTTCCTGAAAATCACAGATTACAACGATGCCCTGCTGTCTGGCCTGAGCGATTTAAAGGACTGGCCCGAGGCCGTAACCCTGATGCAAAAAAACTGGATCGGAAAATCCTCTGGCGCCCATATTGATTTTGATCTGGTGCATCACAACGACACCATTACGGTGTTTTCAACGCGTCCCGAAACCATGTTTGGGGCGGCCTTTGTGGCCATTGCGCCCCATCATCCGCTGGCTGAGGCGTTGGCGAAAACCGATGCTGGCCTTGCGGCTTTTATTGCGGATTGTGATGCTGCCGGCACCAGCGAGGCCGCCATCGAAAGCCAAGACAAAAAGGGTTATGATACGGGCGTGATCGCCGTTCATCCCTTGGGGGGGGCGGATATTCCCGTTTATGTGGCCAACTTTGTGTTGATGGATTATGGGACGGGGGCTGTGTTTGGGTGCCCCGCCCATGATGCGCGGGATCATGCCTTTGCTGAAAAATACGGCCTGCCCATTCGCCGCGTTGTGGCGGGGGAGGGGGCTTTGCCCTACACAGACCCAGAGGGCGTGATGGTCGATTCGGATTTCCTCAATGGCCTGTCTGTTCCTGTGGCCAAAGAGGCCGCCATAGAAAAACTGGAATCTCTGGGCAAGGGATCGCGCAAAATCACCTATCGCCTGCGGGATTGGGGGGTTTCCCGTCAGCGGTATTGGGGGTGCCCCATCCCCATCATTTATTGTCCGGATTGCGGGGTTGTTCCCGTGCCAAAGGAACACCTGCCCGTCACATTGCCCCGTGATGTGGTGTTTTCGGGGGGGGGGAATCCTTTGGCGTCCCATCCCACGTGGAAACATGTTGCCTGTCCCCAGTGCGGCGGGCAGGCAGAGCGGGAAACGGATACCTTCGATACGTTTTTTGAATCGTCGTGGTACTTTTTCCGCTACATCACCCCCCAAGGGGATCCCTTTGCCCAGCCAGAGGTTTTGAAGCGATGGCTGCCCGTGAATCATTACATCGGGGGCATTGAACATGCCGTGATGCATTTGCTGTATGCGCGGTTTTTTACCTTGGCCTTGAACACAGTGGGCCTGAGCCCCGTGACGGTGCCGTTTCAAAAACTCTTAACACAGGGCATGGTGTGCCACGCATCCTATAAACGGGCGGATGGGGTCTGGCTGTATCCCGAAGATGTGAGCGTTCACAATGGATCGGCCCAATGTCGCACCACGGGCCAAGCGGTTACCGTGGGACGCGCTGAAAAAATGAGCAAATCCAAAAAAAATCTGGTGGACCCCGAAGCCATCATCGCGGCCTACGGCGCCGATACCGCCCGTTTGTTTGTTCTGTCCGATACCCCGCCCGAGCGAGATATGGAATGGTCAGACGATGGCCTGGAGGGGGCGTGGCGTTACAGCCAGCGCGTCTATCGTCTGGTGCACAAGGCCATAGAGGCGGGCAGGGGAGGGGGGTCGCCCCCCCGCCCCGTTCTGGTTCTGATGAACAAAACCCTGCGGGATGTGGTGGATGATCTGTCTTTGTGCCATACCAATCGGGCCATTGCGCGGATTCGGGAATTCAGCAATGCCCTGGAGGCCCTAAACCCAGACACCCCCAACGAACAGGCGGGATTGTGGGAGGGGGCCCGTGTTCTGCTGATGCTCCTTTCCCCCTTTATGCCCCATCTGGCTGAAGATTTATGGGCGGGCATGGGGGGGGCCACACGTCTGTCAAAAACACACTGGCCCACCCCCGATCCGGCCTATTTACACCAAAGCGAGGTCACGCTGGCGGTGCAAATCAACGGCAAACGCCGCGGAGAAATCACCGTGCCCACAGACGCCGATGTTGCCAGCATTGAACAAATGGCCCTGAACGATCCCCAAATCCTGCCCTATCTTGCTGGCCAAACCGTCAAAAAAATCATCGTGGTGCCCGGGCGCATTGTGAGTGTGGTGGTTTAGGGGGTAGGAAACATGGTCTACCCGCGTTGTATGCCAAGAGATCGTCACCTTGAGATCTCCGCCAGCATCCTCTTGGCCACGTAGTGGCTGTCGGGAACCCTTGGCAACGCCGCCGTTGGGGATGCGGGACTGCCGCCGTTATGACCGAAACCCTTGCCGACTTGCTGTGCAGTGACGCTTGGTGGCAGCGTGTTGGCCCTGACTTGTCCCCTGAAGGCAGGGCGTTGGTCAAGGAAACCCTGACCACGGCGGCGGCCAAATTAGACGACAAGGAAAAAGACACCTTTACGGAGGCGTTAAGGGCACTACGCGCCCCCAGAGAACAACGGGTATGGCTAAGGGATGTGGCCACTATGCAGACCCTGCCAGAATCGGAAAAAATTCTGGATTTTTCCGCCATCCTGATCTGCCATCCCGATACGGGGGAAGCGATTGATTACTCTTGGTATAAGGGGCTTCCTGAGGTTGCTAAATTCCTGAGTTCATCTGTTAATTTTTCAAGTTCAGTATTTGTTTATCGTGCTGATTTTACTGATTTAATATTTGAGCTTAAAGTTGATTTTGCAGGTGCAACATTTGTTGGCCAGCAGGATGATGTGAATTTTAATAACACGACTTTTAAGGATACAGCTTGTTTTATAGGGACGAACTTTTTGGGTAATGCTAACTTTATCAAGACAAAGTTTGAGGATGTGGCGCAGTTTAACAACGCAGTATTTAATAAAAATGCTGATTTTGAGGCGGTCTTTAATCAAGACGCACTGTTTAACAATGTGCAATTTACAAGAAAGACCAATTTTGCTGGAACAGAATTTATCGGTAAAGTTAGCTTTGAAACGGCGCACTTTAAGCAGGTGGCCACTTTTCATGCCGCCCGTTTTGCCAAAACCGTGAGTTTTCAGGACAGTGAATGGGGGGCGGTGCCGGATTTTATCGGTACGGCGTGGAAAGATGGGGTGGCGATCGCCGATTTTCATCAGCTGCAAACCAACTTGAACAATGGCACGCTTGATTGGCGCACGCCGTCAACCTCCGCCTTAATTGCCGATCGCCTGCAAGCCCTGCGGAAAATGGCGCGTGATGCCGATGACCGCCCGCGCGAGTTGGACTATTTCGCTCTGGAACTGAAAGCCCGCTATCAGGGTAAAGGGCTGGGGGCGGGGTTAAAACGCTGTCTGGTTGGCCTGTATGGTTGGTTTAGCAACTATGGCCGTGGGATTGGCCGGCCGTTTGTCTGGCTGGCGGGACTGTGCCTGCTGTCGATGGTGTGTTATTGGGTTCTGGCCGATGGGGATGGGCGTGTTTTGTCTAAAGATCGGTTGTTTGCCCTGACCTATGGGGTTCTGCCCGATGTTAATTGGCGTGTTTGGGATAACGCCCTGCTGCTCAGCTTGGTGAATGCTTTGCCTCCCTTGGGGGCGAGTAGTACGGCGCGGGAATCCAGTCTGAAAGCTTTGTATGGCTGCGATATTCCCACCGCTGTGCATTTCATCGCCGTGGGCGAAGGCATACTCGGCCTGATCCTGCTGTTCCTTATCGCCCTCGGGCTGCGCAACCGTTTCCGGCTTTAGGGGGGCGTTTTTCGGGAATCCTGATCTGCCGTGCTGGCGGCCTAAAGCGGTGTTTGCTCGCCTTACAAAAAAACACAATTGCATATTCCCCATAAACCCTTTACAATCTTCTTTTTTATTAAAGGGCATTTGATTATGGTTTTGGCTGCCAATCTTGGTTTTTTGTAAGGCAAGCAAACACCGCTTTAGGCCGCCAGCACGGCAGATCAGGATTCCCGAAAAACGCCCCCTAAAGCCGGAAACGGTTGCGCAGCCCGAGGGCGATAAGGAACAGCAGGATCAGGCCGAGTATGCCTTCGCCCACGGCGATGAAATGCACAGCGGTGGGAATATCGCAGCCATACAAA
>JBJTVN010000117.1:0-2121 GCA_046081225.1 Alphaproteobacteria bacterium | reverse complement strand
CGGTGGGACGATGCCCAAACATGGGCCAGACGCGCCCAAAATCCTGTTTTGAAAGATGCGGTGACGTGGTTTCGGTTACGATCTGATCCCAAAGCCTCAGCGGAACAGATTGGCGCCTTTTTAACCGCACACCCAAACTGGCCCATGGCGGCGACTTTGCAAGCCAAAGGGGAATCGGATATTACGGGGCGTCAAGATGGCGCCGCCCTGACCGCGTGGCTGTTGCAATTCCCCCCCAAAACCAATGGGGGTCGTGTGCATTATCTCAGCATGATGGATCAGGACGCCAGTGTGCCACGCTCTTTCATCAAATCCTACGCTGTTTTTCTGTGGCGCACAGGGGATTTTTCCGAAGATGAAGCCAGTGACTTTATCGCCCGCTATGGGGATTTTTTGCGGGCAGAGGATCACTTTGTGCGGGCCAGTCAGCTGGTGTGGGATAAAAAATATAATCAGCTCCCCATGATGCGGGGGTATCTATCGCCCGCGGCGTGGGATGTGATCGAGGCCAGAAAAGCCCTGAAAACCAAATCCCGCCGCGCGGCGCAGGCGGCCTCCGCCGTTTCTGGGCGGTACCGTGACGATGCTGGGTTTTTGTTTGATGCGGCCGTTTACGCATATGATGCCAAAAAAAATGAGGATATGGCCCGCTTTTTGGGGCGCATTCCCCCCACGGCCACCGTTTTAGAGCCAGATAAACTCTGGAAATATCAATCCATTGTGGTGCGCCGGCTTTTAAAAGAGGGCGAAGACAAAAAAGCCTACGCCTTTGCTGCCAACAATCACCAAAATGATGGAGAGGGATTGGCCGAGGCAGAATTTCTGGCCGGTTTTATCGCCCTGAAAAAACTGGGCTGGGCAGAACAATCGGCGGTTCATTTTCATCGTCTGCATGATGCCGTGGAAACCCCCATCAGTCAGGCCCGCGGGGCGTACTGGTTGGCAGAGTCATATGCCGCTTTGAATGATACAGAAAAACAACAGCAGTATTTGGAAGACGCTGCCCGTCACCCCACAACCTTTTACGGTCAATTGGCCCTCAGCAAATTGGAACGCAAAGGGGCATTGCCAGAACCACCCTCCGCGACGCCTTTGGCTTCGGCGCCATCGGAATTTCAGAGGTTTATTGGGATTTTAGGGGCGCTCAATACTCTGGGGGAGGACAAACGCATGGCCCCCTTTGCCCGCCATACCTTTGAAACTTTCGAAGATGTGGGCCTGCGTGTGACATTGTTGGATCATCTGGTGCGTTGGGGGCGTATGAATTTATCCGTAGCCTTGGCAAAAAAGGCCAAAAATGATGGGCAATCGCTGGTCATGTTCGAATTCCCCAGTCAATTGTCCTATATGAAAAACTTATCCACGGAAAAGCCCTTGGCTTTGGCCATTACGCGTCAGGAAAGTGTATTTCAGGTGGATGCCCGCAGTCCTGTGGGGGCCATGGGCCTTATGCAGTTGATGCCTGGGACGGCCAAAATGACGGCCAAACAGTTGGGTGTGGGGTACAATCAGGCGGCCCTGACACGGGATCCACACTATAATGTTATGCTGGGCAGTGCCCATTTGGAAATGCTTCTAGAGGATTTTGATGGGGCTTATCCCATGGCCATTGCTGCCTATAATGCGGGATCGGGGGCCGTGCGTCGGTGGATTCGGGATAATGGGGACCCCCGTTACCAAACCCCCACCCATATGTTGGATTGGATTGAAAACATCCCCTACCGCGAAACGCGAAATTACGTCCAACGGGTGTTGGAGGGGTTAGAGGTTTACCGTATGCACCTGAATGCCTCCCTGCCTGTTAGGGATCAAAAGACCATGAATCTGGCCTGGTGCCGCGCAACCTGTACGGGGGAATCGGTCCCATAGCGTTTATTGGTGTCATTTTAAAAAACGTTGCGGCGCAGCGGACCCCTTGATGCAAAAAGAAAAATGCGGGGGTGGGAGCAATATTGTCCTGGGAGCAGGGAAAAGGCCCCACCCGCCTTTTCACATTACAAAAAGTCACGAACAGCCCTTTATGGGATCCTGCTTTAAAGCCAACAGGCAAAATTTTCCCATCGTTTACCTTTTTTTTAGATTTCAGGTTCACACTGACACGTGTGATGGGGTTTCTCCCTA
>JBJTVN010000116.1:0-8023 GCA_046081225.1 Alphaproteobacteria bacterium | reverse complement strand
CCTGTCTCTTGTCACCTGTAACCTGACTTACCTCCAGCAAGCGCAACTCATCCACCGGCCCCGACGTCTCGGACAACCGACACCCCACCAACCCCACGCACACCACCAGCACGCAGACCCGAAGCAACCCATCAAAAACCCGCCGCAAACCCATAAATGCCTAACCGTACCCCCTAAACATCATCATACAAACGCATGCACCCCAATGCAAGCGGACACACCCCCATTCTAACAAAATCAACGTTAAAGAGACGTTAAGAGGGGGCAGAAGACAGAGGACGGGGGACCGAGGACAGGAGATTTTATTCCCTCTCCCGCTTGCGGGGGGGGGGGGCACCCCCCCAAAAAATAAAAAATCGTTTGGGATCAGTGATTTTTTCCTATTTCTCCGCAGGATTACACGCCCGCCGCAGGCCGTCCCCCACGAAAATCAGCAGGGACAACAGGGCGGCCATGGACACAAAGGCTGACAGGGCCAGCCATGGGGCTTGCAGGTTGTTTTTGCCCTGCAAGATCATCTCGCCCAAGGAAGGGGACCCAGGGGGCAGGCCAAAACCAAGCAAATCCAGAACGGCCAAGGTTTCAATGGCCCCCGTCATTTGAAATGGCAAAAACGTAAAGGCCGCCACCAAAGCATTGGGCAGAACGTGGGAAAATAAAATGGTTAGGGGGGCATGGCCCTGCGTCACGGCGGCGAGGATATAGGGCTGCTTGCGGACCTTCAGACACTCTGCCCGCACCACACTGACCAAGGCCATCCATTTAAACAACAGCATAATCAACAAAATCCACCCAAACGACGGCACCACCAACCACGAAAGGATAATCAGAATATACAAAATTGGCAAACTGGACCAAATTTCAATCATCCGCTGCAGCACCATGTCCACCGCACCGCCAAAATATCCCTGAATCCCCCCCAAAACAATACCGATCACGCTGCTGATGGTGGTAAGGGTCAGGGCAAACACCAGCGCCATCTGCATCCCGTACAACAGCCGCGCCACCACATCCCGCCCCTGATCATCGGTGCCCAGCAGATGGCGGGCACTGGGGGGGGCGGGGACGGGCTGGCTGAGCTCCATATCCAACGTATCATAGGCAAAGGGAACAGGTGGCCACACCATCCACCCCCCGCCGTCATGAATCAGCCCCTGCACAAAGGGGTCATGAAAATCCGCCGGCGTTTCAAAGGTGCCCCCCAGATCCTTTTCGGTATAGGAGACCAGCAGGGGAAACAGGATCTGGCCACGATGCTGCATCACCAGAGGTTTATCGTTGGCAATGACATTGGCCCCCAAGGCAAGCAGAATCAACACACACAACAACCGCCCCGACCACAACGCCAGACGGTTCCGGCGAAAGGCCCCGTAGTAAAGCGCAAAAAGGGTTTTTGGGTGCGTGGTCATTGGGCAGAGGTCTCAAAGTCAATGCGGGGGTCCACCAGAACGTACATCAGATCATTCAGGATATTCAGCAGCAACCCCAAAAGACTAAACAAAAACAACGTGGCAAACACCACGGGATAATCCCGATTCAGGGCGGCTTCATACCCCAGCAATCCCAAACCATCCAGTGAAAACAGAATTTCGATCAACAACGCCCCCGTAAACAGCATATGAATCACCGTGGCGGGAAAGCCCGCAATCACCAGCAACATGGCATTGCGAAAGACATGGCGCCATAAAATGCGCCCCTCGCTGGCGCCCTTGGCCCGCGCGGTCAGAACAAAGGGCTTGCGTAGATAATCCAAAAAACAATTGCGGGTCAGCAAGGTCAAGCTGGCAAAACTGGCCAAAGACAGCGCAATCATGGGCAGCACCAGATGCCACAGATAATCCAGCGCCCGTTCCCAAAACGGCCAGTCCCCTGCCCCCTCGGATGCCAAGCCCCGCAGGGGGAACCAACTGAAAAACTGCCCACCGGCAAACACCACAATCAAAAACACCGCCACCAAAAAAGACGGCAGGGCGTACGCCGCCACCAAAACCACACTGCTGATGATATCCCCCGTGCTGTGGGCATAGCGGGCCTTGTAAATCCCCAGCGGAATGGAAAACCCGTACATAATCAACGTGCCCCACAATCCCAAAGACAACGACACTGGCAGTTTTTCCACAATCAAATCCCACACGGGACGATCCGAAAAATAACTGGTGCCAAAATCAAAGGTCAAAAATTGCCCCATCATTTGCAAAAAACGGCTCCACAGGGGTTGGTCAAAGCCAAATTGTTTGTTCAGTTCGTCCCGTAACTCTTGATCATAGCGCCCTTGGGTGGGATTCCCGCCCCCCTCGGCAAAGCCCTGTCCCGTCAACCGCGCCGTGGCATCCAGCCCCTGATGCCGATGCAGCATCTGATCCACCAGCCCCCCAGGGGCCGCCTGAATCAACAAAAAATTCAAAACCATAATCCCAAGCAACGTGGGAATCATCCACAAAAAACGTTTCAGAAGATACGCAGCCATGCAGGGGGGGCCTTGGGTTGATCCTTAGGGTGATCCTTGGGTTGATGATGACAAACACCTTACAACAGGCAGCGGTGGGCAGGCAACAAAGAGATAGAGCTTTTTACAGTAAGAGCATCCCCAAAAAAAGAAGCACGGGTGAGGGCGCTTAATGCCCCTTCACCCGCCGCTTGACCAAGCGATAGTTCAGGTAAAAAATCAGGGTCATGAAAGCGATGTAAAGCATCACGCGCAGGCCGGTTTCTTTGCGCTGAATCATATAGGGCTCCGCCGTCCATGTCAGAAAAGCGGCAACATCCGAGGTGTATTGATCCAAAGTTTTCGGACTGCCATCCTTGTAATCCACGGCCCCATCCAACAGGGGGGCGGCCATGGCGATGCGGTGACCGGCCATAAAGCGGTTGTAGTGTTGACCATCGGCCAGATCAAAGCCTACGGGGGCCTCGGTATAGCCCATCAGCAGGGCTTTGACGTAATCCGCCCCGCCGTGGCGGGCCTTGGTCATCAACGATAAATCGGGGGGATAGGCACCATTGTTGGCGGCTTCAGCGGCTTTGCGGTTGGGAAAGGGATCAGGAAAGTGATCCGAGGGACGACCTGGGCGGGTGAACATCTCCCCCGTGTCGTTGGGGCCGTCTTTGATTTCATAGCTGGCGGCAATGGCCTTGATTTCTTCCTCGTTATATCCCAAATCCGCCAAGTTCCGAAAGGCAATCAGGGACAGGCTGTGGCAGGTGGAACAAACCTCGCGGTAGATCTGAAAGCCTCTTTGCAGCTGATTTTGATCAAATTTTCCCAGCGGACCCGAGAAAGTCCATGAATGCTCAGGCAATGTGATGCTCTCCGCGGCTTGGGCGGGCACCATCAGGGTGAACACTAACATCAACAAAGACAAAAGACGCATAGGGAGGGTCCTTAGGTGGGGGCCTCCCCCCTTTGGGGGAGGGGGTTATCAAGAGAGCGTTATTAAGGGGTGAAGGTGTCCGTTTTAAATGGTGGGTTCATCCAGCGTTTTGGGCAGTGTGGCCACAGGTTCGTATTTGGACAGCAGCGGCAGCAGCACAAAAAAGTGAATGAAATACCACGCGGTGGCGGCTTGGCCGATGATGATCATATCGCCTGAGGGGGGCTGAGATCCGATATACCCCAAAACCAAGGCATTGAACAAAAACAGCCAGAACACAATTTTGTACCATGGACGAAACCGGGCGGAACGCACGGGGTGACGATCTAACCACGGCAGGAAAAACAACACCAAAACCGAGGCAAACATGGCCAAAACCCCCGCCAGTTTCGAATCGATGGTAAAGAGCAGCAGCGGAATGTCAAAATCAATGGCCCGCAAAATGGCATAAAAGGGCAGGAAATACCATTCGGGAACAATGTGCGCCGGCGTTTGCAGGGGGTTGGCCGGAATGTAGTTGTCCGGATGGCCCAAATAATCGGGGGCAAAGAACACAAAAGCCGAATAAAACACCAGAAATACGCCAAGACCCACCAAGTCTTTTAACGTATAGTACGGGTGAAAGGGAATTTTATCCTTGGGCGATGTGATATCAATCCCCTTGGGGTTGTTGGACCCAAAGCGGTGCAACGCCACCAAGTGCAACACCACCAGCCCCACAATCAAAAAGGGCATCAGGTAATGCAGCGCAAAAAACCGTGTCAGGGTGGGGTTGTCCACGGCAAAACTCCCGCGGGTGAGCTGCACCAGATCATCCCCCACCACGGGAATGGCCGAAAAGAAATTGGTGATCACCTCAGCGCCCCATAAACTCATCTGACCCCAAGGCAGCACATAACCCATAAAGGCCGTGGCCATCATAATCAGAAAAATCGCAACACCCAACGCCCACAGCAATTCCCGCGGGGGCTTGTACGATCCATAATAAAGACCACGGAAAATGTGGATATACACCACAATAAAAAACATGGATGCGCCGTTCATATGCAGATAACGGATCAACCATCCGCCGTTCACATCACGCATGATGCGCTCCACACTGTTAAAGGCCATTTGGGTGTTGGCCGTGTAGTTCATGGCCAGAAAAATGCCCGTGATGATCATAATCATCAACATGATGCCGGCCAGCGATCCAAAATTCCACCACAGGTTTAGATTCTTGGGCGTGGGGTAACGGTTCAGTTCATGATCCATAAAACTGAACACCGGCAAACGGTGATCAATCCAGCCGATGATGCCCTTTTTGGCGGGGGAGGTTTTGGATTCAGGTTCCATAGGATTTACGATGCCTTTTTGTCTTCAGGTTTTAAACCAATCACAATTTTTGTATCCGAAACAAAGCGATAATCTGGCACAGGAAGGTTTGACGCCGCAGGGCCCTTCACGACACGGCCCGAGGCATCAAAGTGGGACCCATGGCAAGGACAGGCCCAGCCGTGATCCGATCCCTCGGCGGCCTTTGGCACGCAGCCCAAATGGGTGCAGTTGCCCATGACCACGAGCCATTCCGGCTTTTGAACGCGGGCTTTGTCCGTTTGGGGCTCAATGGTGGCGGTGGTATCACCGGCAGAGGCAGCGGCGATGTCTTCGGGGGTGCGGTGACGCACAAACACAACCTTGCCGCGGTAAATCACGGTGCGGGTGGTGCCTGGGGCGATGGTGGAGAGGTCCACCTCGGTGGTGGACAGGGCCAGAACATCCTTTGCAGGAAACAAACTCTGGGTGAAGGGTTTTGCCGCCCCCACAACACCGACGGCCAAAGCGGCCCCCGTGGCAAGAGACAGGAAATCACGACGATTGACAGCAGGCTGGGTCATGGTATGGATGATGCTCTGATGAACGATGTTGCCTTTCTATACGACACTTTTCTTCCCGCAATCAAGGTGAAAAACATTGCATGCTTTTGTTCAAACGTGTCTTCACCGTGTCGTTTTTTACCCTGATCAGCCGGATTTTGGGCTTTGTGCGGGACATTATGATTGCCCATCATTTTGGAACGGGGCCGGTGGCGGATGCGTTTTTTGCGGCCTTTAAATTGCCCAACGTCTTTCGCCGCATGTTTGCTGAGGGCGCCATGCAATCCGCCTTTATCCCCCTGTATGCAGGTCTTTTGGCCAAGGAAGGGGAGGACAACGCCGCTGCATTTTCCAGACGGGTTTTGGTTTATCTCTCCCTGACCCTGTTTGTCGTCACGGTGGTGGTGACGGGACTGGCGCGGGAGGTCACCTTGCTCCTTGCCCCTGGATTCGATCAAAAGCCAGAGGTTTGGGCGATGGCCACAACCTACACTCAAATCATGATGCCCTATTTGATTTTTATGGCGTGGCTGTCCATTTTTACGGGGATTTTGAACACCCACGGGTATTTCCGTTACGGGGCCATTGCGCCGATTTTTTTGAATTTGTCCTTTGTTGTAGCGTTGGTTTTGTTTCCCAATCGTTCTGATGCCATGATTATGGCGTGGGCGGTGACGATTTCAGGGGTGGTGCAGTTGCTGTATGCCCTGTGGGGGATGCAGCGGCATGGGCACGGCCTGTGGGGGAGGGGAGCGGGGCGGCCTTGCGGGGATTCGCTGCGGCGGTTGTTGCGGTTGTTCTGGCCGGCGGCTTTGGGGGCGGGGGTGTATCAAATCAACATTCTGGTGGATATGATGTTTGCCTCCACTCTGCCAGAGGGAGCCATTTCCTATTTGTATTATGCGGACCGGTTTCATCAGCTGCCACTGGGGATTATTGCGGTGGCCCTCAGCACGGCCCTGCTGCCCATGTTTTCATCTTTGTTAAAGGCCGATCGCTATGACGAGGCCATCACCCTGCAACACGAAGGCTTTCGCCTTGGATTTGCCCTGATGATTCCTGCGGCGGCGGCGCTGGCGGGGCTGGCGGATTTGATCATGCGCGGCACCTTGGAACATGGGGAATTCAGCAATGCCAATGCCTTGGCCACGGCGCGGGCGTTGCAAATGTACGCCCTCGCCCTGCCTGCCTACGCCATGATTAAAATCATGAGCGCGGCCTGCTTTGCCCGCGAAAACACCAAAACACCCGTTTATATTGCCCTGATGGGGATTGCGCTGAATGTTATCTTTTGTTTTGCGCTGATTGATACCCTGCATCATGCGGGGATTGCTTTGGCCACGGCGTTGTCCACGTGGGTGCAGGCCTTTGCTTTTATGCAGGTGGGAAAACAGCGTTACCAACTGCCCGTGTGGGGGTTTGGGATGCGGTATCTGGTGGCCCCGTTGGCGGCTTCGGCGTTGATGTTGGGGGCCCTGTACGGTGTGCGTTATGTCTTGCCTGCGCTTGAGCTCGCCCATCCAGCCTCTATGCTGCTGCTTTGCACGGCGGTGGGGGGCGGGGTTTATGCGGTTACCTACAGCGTTTTGTGTCCGGATGTGGTGCGTTCCCTGAAAAAACGCCTGCAAGAGCGCAAAGAAAGAAAACGGTTGGCCGCGTCATGAATCATTTACAGCGTATCTGTGACAACACCCGCCGCGAGGTTTTGGCCCGTGAAACACAAACCCCGCTGGCCGCGTTAAAAGAAAAAATCCCCTCGGCCCCGCCGGTGCGGGGGTTTGCCGCTGCGCTGAAACAAAAGGTTTTGGCCCAGCAGACCGCCGTCATTGCGGAAATCAAGCGGGTTTCCCCGTCTTTGGGGGCTCTGCACACGGGGGCGGATGCGGTGACACAGGCGGCCCTGTATCAACAAGGGGGCGCAACGTGCCTGTCCGTTCTGACCGACACTGCCTTTTTTGGGGGGAATCTACAGGATTTGGTGGATGTCCGCGCCGTCACCCCATTGCCGGTGCTGCGCAAGGATTTTATGTTGACCCCCTATCAAATCTATGAATCCCGTGTTTATGGGGCGGATTGCGTTTTGCTGATTCTGGCCGCCCTGTCGGATGACGAGGTTTTATCCCTGCATGATCTGGCCCTGTCGCTGGGCATGGATGTGTTGCTGGAGGTCCATGATGCGCCGGAGCTGCAGCGCTCACTCGCTCTCCCCTCCCCCCTGATCGGTATCAATAACCGCAATTTGACCACACTGGCCATTGATCTGGACACTGGCCTTTCTTTGCAACCTTGGCCACAGGATCGGGTGATGGTGGCAGAAAGTGGCTTTTATAACAGGGTCGATTTGACACGGTATGAACAGGCTGGCTGTTATGCCTTTTTGATTGGCACCGCCCTGATGAAAAGCGATGATCCCTGCGGGGCTTTGAAAGGTTTGATGGGATAGGAGCCAAGGCAATCCATCTATGCTATTTACAATGCGATGGACTTGGGCGCCTATCCCACACCCTCACCTTTATCGTTTTCTAGGAACAGCTTGGGGTATCCACCGCTTGACAGAAGCGGGGCCAAACCCCTAAAGTGCCGGTGTTACCTTTCTTGATGGTTCTTAAGATTATGATGATTCCCCGCTATAGCCGTCCCGAAGCCACGGCCATTTTCACTGATGAAACCCGCTTTCACATCTGGTTTGATATTGAATACTACGCCGCGCAAAAGCTGGAGGCCCTGGGCATCATCCCTGAGGGCGTAGCCGAGGCCATGAAACCCGCCCGTGATAAGATCAATCCCGCCCGCATT
>JBJTVN010000115.1:0-4116 GCA_046081225.1 Alphaproteobacteria bacterium | reverse complement strand
GCACACTCCCCACCAAAGGGGAGGATGCCCCTGGGCGATATGTAACCGTGCGATAAGGGGTCTTTTGTTCAGAAAGCCTCTTCATCATCGTTTTTGAATCAACGATGGGATGCCTTGGGCGAAAATCTGGCTGGGGGTCCTTGAATTTTTTACCTTTCCTGTGATAATGTGGGTTTTATACCTCGTTATCCTTTTTTCATGGTGTTTATGGTATCTTCCCCCGCTGTTGTTGGTCATCCCGTTTCCGCGCAGGCGGACGCCCTGTTAACGCCGCAGGCGCTATCGTTTCTGGCGGACCTGCATCGTCATTTTGATCATGAAAGGGGCGTTTTGTTGCAGATGCGGCGCACGCGGCAACAGCAAAGAGACAACGGGATTTTGCCCAATTTTCTGAAGGAAACAGCCCACATCCGGCAGGACCCCACGTGGGCCGTCGCCGCCATTCCCAAAGATTTAACCGATCGGCGCGTGGAAATTACCGGACCCGTGGACCGTAAAACCGTTATTAACGCCCTGAATTCTGGGGCCAATGGCTTTATGGCAGATTTCGAGGACGCCACTGCCCCTACATGGACCACCCTGATGCAAGGACAGGTGAACCTCTATGATGCCGTGCGGCGCACCCTGAGGCTGGAAACGCCGGATAAAACATATACTTTGGTGGACAAACCAGCGGTTTTGATAGTTCGTCCGCGGGGATGGCATTTGAACGAAGCCCATATTCTGGTGGATGATGCGCCCATGTCAGCCAGTTTGTTTGATTTTGGATTGTTTGTGTTTCATAACGCGGCGGCTTTGCTGGCACGGGGCACGGCCCCCTATTTTTATCTGCCCAAATTGGAAAACCATCTGGAGGCCCGTTTGTGGCGCAGCGTTCTGGAACGTGCCGAGCATCTTCTGGGATTGCCCGCGGGAACTTTCAAAGTAACGGTATTGATTGAAACCTTGGGGGCCGCCTTTGAGGCTGAGGAGATCCTGTATGAGCTCAAGGATCACATCGTGGCCCTGAATTGTGGCCGGTGGGATTATATGTTCAGTTATATCAAAACCCTGCGGACCCATCCCCAATACGTTTTGCCGGATCGGGCTCAGGTCAGCATGCAGGCCCCAATGATGAATGCCTATGTGCGTTTGGTCATTGCGGCGTGTCACAAACGGGGTGCATATGCCATGGGGGGGATGGCGGCGCAGATTCCCATCAAAGACAATCCTGACGCCAACGAAGCCGCTTTGTCCCGCGTTCGCGCCGATAAAGAGCGGGAGGCCCGCTTGGGCCATGATGGCACATGGGTGGCCCATCCGGCGTTGGTCTCTTTGGCACGACAGGCCTTTCCCCGCGTGAATCAATTGAACGTGATACCGGATACATCGGACATCACACAGACAACCTTGCTCACCCCCCCTGAGGGATCTTTGACGGAAGAAGGCCAGCGGATGAATATGCGTGTGGCGCTGACCTATATGGCCTCTTGGTTATCGGGGGTGGGGTGTGTGCCCATACATCATTTGATGGAGGATGCGGCCACAGCAGAAATTTGCCGCGCCCAGTTGTGGCAAGCCCTACACCATGGGGTTCGTCTTGCCGATGGTCGGGCCTTTACGCGGGATCTGTTTGATCTTTGGTTCGCCCAAGAGGCTGGGGCTTTGGATTTGCCCAATCAAGCGCCCGCCCAAACCATGTTGCATGATTTATGCACGCGGCAGGACTTTGTGGCGTTTCTGACTTTGCCTGCCTATGAACACCTGATCAAAAACCCGTGAGGGATTTGTTTTGTATTCATTCTCTTTGTATTCATTTTCTTGCAGCAAAAGGGAAATCGTGGTCTAACAACCCATGGACTTTCTTTGAAAATGTTTTTTTAGGTTTTCATGCACGCCATTGCTGCCATTTCTCTGGTTGATCTTTGGAAAACCTATAAAGGGCAGGAAATCCTGCGCGGTGTTTCTCTGGTGGCAGAAGAACATGATGTGGTCACCATTGTGGGCAGCAGTGGATCGGGAAAAACAACCTTGCTGCGGTGTATCAATCTGCTGGAAATTCCCGACGCGGGGGAAATTCGGATACAGGATGAATTGGTGGAAATCAACCGATCACGGGCCCTGTCCCAGCCTGTACGCGCCAAACAGGTCCAGCGCCTGCGCCGCATGATTGGAATGGTGTTCCAGCAGTTCAATTTATGGAGCCATATGACCATTTTAGAAAATGTCATCGAGGCCCCCATCCATGTCCTTGGCCTGCCTAAAAAAGAAGCCATTGAGCGGGCCGAACATTATTTGAACAAAGTGGGTTTGCTGCGCAAAAAGGATGAATATCCCATTGTGCTGTCTGGTGGAGAAACCCAGCGGGCCTCCATTGCCCGCGCCTTGGCCATCGAGCCCAAGGTTGTGTTGCTGGATGAACCCACCTCGGCCCTGGACCCAGAGTTGGTGGGGGAAGTGCTGGGGGTGATCCGCGGCATTGTTGAGGAGGGACGCACCGTGGTCATGGTCACCCATGAAATGCAGTTTGCCTTTGAGGTGTCCACACAGGTTTTGTTTTTGCAGCAAGGGAAAATTGCCGAGCAAGGTCCCCCCGCCAGCATCATGACGGCCCCCAAAACAGAGGCCTTTCAAAAATTCCTCATGCGCTTTTCCGGCAGCAGGCATTTCATGCAGCACACAGCGGCTGCGGGTGTCAATCGCCGGTGGGACATGTGGGATCCCGGTCTGTAATCTTTTTTCGCTTAACCAGAGGAATCGCCCTTTATGACAGAATCCCCCATTGTTATTAAAAAATATGCCAACCGCCGTTTGTACAATACGGAGGAAAGCCGCTATATCACCCTGCGGGATTTGTCTGTTCTGGTGAAGCAGGATAAGCCCTTTGTGGTGCAAGACGCCAAAACGGGGGAGGATATGACCCGTTCTGTTCTGGCCCAGTTGATTCTGGATTTGGATGTCACCCACGAAGCGCCCCTATTGCCCGTGGATTTTCTGCGGCATCTGGTGCGGTTTTATGATGATCGTCTGCGGTCCTTTATCCCGTCCTATTTGGATATGGCCATGACGGTGTTTTCTGAAAACCAAGAACGCATGAACAGTTATGTTCACCAAGCCCTGACCCCCTTTGATGATGTGCGCCGCTGGTATCGGGGATGGTTTCAACAGTCTTTTTCCTTTTTTCAGCCGTTCCCTTTTTTGGGACGCAACCCCTTTGCCCCCTTGGCCCCCACAGAGTCTGCGGGGGAGGGTTCCCAAATCCAAGCCTTGCAAATGGAAATCGAACGCCTTAAACAGGAACTTCTCGCGCTAAAATCCCCCGCCAAAACGGGCAAAACCAATTAAACATCAATAAATCCAAAACAACCAAAGGCTTTCCTCATGTCATCGTCCCTGCCCGTTGTTGGCCAGCCGGCCCCTGCTTTTTCTGTGACTGATGAAACGGGAAAACCCGTTTCGTTGTCGGATTTTCTGGGGTCATATGTGGTTTTGTATTTTTATCCCAAAGATGATACCCTTGGGTGCACCAAAGAGGCCTGCAGCTTTCGGGATCATGACGAAACCTTAAGATCCCAAGGGATCGTGGTTTTGGGGGCCAGTCGGGATGATGCAGCCCAGCATACAAAATTCATTCAAAAGTATAATCTCACCTTTCCTTTGTTGGTGGATGCGGATGGGTCATTGTGCGCGGCCTATGGGACATGGGGGGAAAAAAGCATGTACGGCAAAACCTATATGGGGGTTTCCCGAACAACCTTTTTGATTGATCCCAAGGGGGTATTGTTTCACATCATCACCAAAGTGTCCGTGGACACCCACGCCAAGGATGTGGAGGCCATCATTCAGGCCCACAAAACGGTCCAGCCTTAACGCCCTGTTGATCATGACCGAAGCCCCCTTTACCTTATATTATCACTGGTTATCGCCGGCCTGTCGTTTTGTCATGGCGGTGATGTCTGAATACGGGATCCCCTATCAAAAGGTTTTGGAAAAAACGTGGGAGCGTCGCAAAAAATTCTATCAAATCAACCCTGCGGGGACCGTCCCCGTGTTGGTGTCCCCCAAAGGGGATGTGTTCGTGGAATGGTATGCCATCATCGAGGCTTTGCATGATACCCCCCAAGCGGGCTCTCTTTT
>JBJTVN010000114.1:0-8034 GCA_046081225.1 Alphaproteobacteria bacterium | reverse complement strand
GGGGACCTTTGTGCCTGTTTTGTGTGGATCGGCCTTTAAAAACAAGGGGGTTCAGCCTTTGCTGGATGCCGTGACGTATTATTTGCCTTCGCCTTTGGATATTGGTGACACGGCGGGCCTTAAGCCAGATTCCGATGATGCCGATTCTCGGAAGCCTTCGGATGCCGAGCCCTTTTCAGGTTTGGCCTTTAAAATTATGACGGACCCTTTTGTGGGATCCTTAACCTTTGTTCGGGTGTATTCCGGTAAGGTGGAGTCGGGTTCTTATGTTGAAAACACCACAAAGGGCAAAAGAGAGCGCATCGGTCGAATGCTGTTGATGCATGCCAATTCCCGTGAAGAGATCAAAGAGGCCTACACAGGGGACATCATTGCCCTCGTGGGGATGAAGGATACCACCACGGGGGATACCCTTTGCGATCAAAAAAATCCCATCATTCTTGAGCGCATGGAATTTCCCGAGCCTGTGATTGAGGTGGCGGTTGAGCCCAAAACCAAAGCCGATCAGGAAAAAATGTCCGTGGCTTTGGGTCGCTTGGCCACAGAGGACCCTTCGTTCCGTGTGTCCGTTGATCACGAATCTGGCCAAACCGTTATTAAGGGGATGGGGGAGTTGCACTTGGAGATCATCGTGGACCGCATGAAGCGCGAGTTCAAAGTGGAAGCCAACGTGGGTGCCCCGCAGGTGGCGTACCGTGAAACCATTTCCAAAAAGGTTGAGATTGACTACACCCATAAGAAACAATCGGGGGGTGCCGGTCAGTTTGCCCGTGTGATTATGACCTTCGAGCCTCTGGAGCGCAGCGGCGGCTATGAATTTGTCAACAAAGTCGTTGGGGGATCCATTCCCAAAGAATACATCCCTGGTGTTGAAAAAGGTCTGATGTCCGCCAAAGATACAGGGGCCCTTGCTGGCTTTCCTGTGGTGGATTTCAAGGTGACCTTGACAGAGGGTGCCTATCACGATGTGGACTCTTCAACCCTCGCCTTTGAAATTGCGGGTCGTGCCGCCTTTCGTGAGGGGATGAGAAAAGCCGGGAGCCAAATCCTCGAGCCCATCATGAATGTTGAGGTGGTAACCCCCGAAGACTACATGGGGGATATTATCGGGGATCTGAATTCCCGTCGGGGTCAGATTTCTGGTATGGACCAGCGGGGCAATGCGCGTGTGATTAACGCAATGGTCCCCTTGTCAAACATGTTTGGATATGTTAATACCCTTCGCTCAATGAGCCAAGGCCGTGCCCAATTCACCATGGTCTTTCATCATTACGAGCCTGTCCCCCACGCGATCGCTGAAGAGATCGCAGCAAAACACTCTTAAAATGACTAACTAAAGGTAGGAAAACACCATGGCAAAAGCAAAATTTGAACGGACGAAACCCCACGTTAACATCGGCACCATCGGTCACGTTGACCATGGAAAAACTACGCTGACCGCGGCCATTACAAAATATTTTGGTGAGTTCAGAGACTACTCCCAAATTGACGCCGCCCCCGAAGAAAAAGCCCGTGGGATTACCATCAACACCGCCCACGTGGAATATGAAACCGCCGAGCGTCACTACGCCCACGTGGACTGTCCTGGTCACGCGGATTACGTGAAAAACATGATCACCGGTGCGGCCCAGATGGATGGGGCGATTTTGGTGGTGAACGCTGCCGATGGACCCATGCCCCAAACGCGGGAGCACATCTTGCTGGCCCGTCAGGTGGGTGTGCCTGCCTTGGTGGTCTTTTTGAACAAAGTGGATCAGGTTGATGACCCTGAGTTGCTGGAGCTGGTGGAAATGGAAATCCGCGAATTGCTTAGCAAATATGGTTTTGATGGCGATAATATCCCCATCGTTTCTGGATCTGCCTTGGCTGCCCTTGAGAGTCGTAACCCCGAAATCGGCGAAAACAAAGTCCGTGATTTGCTGGCCGCTGTGGACAAAGCCATTCCTACGCCTTCTCGTCCCATTGACAAGCCCTTCTTGATGCCCATTGAAGATGTGTTCTCAATTTCTGGTCGTGGAACCGTCGTCACAGGCCGTGTGGAATCCGGTGTGGTGAAAGTGGGTGAGGAAGTTGAAATTGTTGGGATCACCAAAACCCAAAAAACAACCGTCACCGGCGTGGAAATGTTCCGTAAGCTGCTTGACCAAGGTCAGGCTGGGGATAACGTGGGTGTTCTGCTTCGCGGAACCAAGCGGGAAGATGTTGAGCGTGGTCAGGTTTTGGCCAAGCCTAGCAGCATTACCCCCCACACCACCTTTAAGTGTGAGTGCTATATCCTCAGCAAAGAGGAAGGTGGCCGTCACACCCCATTCTTCTCCAACTACCGCCCTCAGTTCTACTTCCGTACTACGGACGTCACAGGCGCCATCAAATTGCCTGAAGGCAAGGAAATGGTCATTCCTGGTGACAACGTGGAAATGGAAATCGAACTGATCAACCCCATCGCTATGGACGAAGGTTTGCGTTTCGCCATTCGTGAGGGTGGCCGCACCGTGGGTGCTGGTGTTGTGAGTAAGATTATTAAATAAAGGTCTTTACATACCCCGAAGGAGGCTGCATAATGCGGCCTCTTTTTTTCTGTGAACGCTGTGGATACGAGAATCAACTATGGACGCACAAACCATTCGAGTGCACCTTCGGGCTTTTGATCACCGGATTTTGGATAAATCCGCGGAGCAAATTGTCGATACGGTGAAACGCACGGGATCAAAGCTTCACGGCCCTGTTCCCTTGCCTACGCGCATCGAGCGCTTTACGGTTCTGCGTTCCCCCCACGTGAACAAAAAATCGCGTGAGCAGTTTGAAATGCGTACCCACAAACGTTTGATTGATATCTTAAGTCCGACCCCCCAAACCGTGGATGCTTTGATGAAGCTGGAGCTGCCTTCTGGGGTTGATGTCCAAATTAAGCTGACGCCCGTGGGCGCGGCGGCTTAAGGAGAGGTTTTATGACAAAGCGTACAGGTTTGATCGCCAAAAAACTGGGAATGACGCGTCGCTTTTCGGCCGACGGTGTCTCTTCGGCGGTGACGGTGCTGAGTTTAGAAGGGTGTCAGGTCATTGGCCAGCGCACCCAAGACCGCGATGGTTATACGGCGGTTGTTTTGGGGGCGGGGGACCGTCGTCCTTCCCGTGTCAACAAGGCCCAGCGCGTTCAGTATGCCAACGCCAATCTTTCCCCCAAAGCCATCGTGCGCGAATTTCGTGTTGAGGCGGGGGCCTTCCTTGATGTGGGCTCTGTCCTGCAGGCGGATCATTTCGTTGTGGGTCAAAAGGTGGATGTTGTCGGCACCTCTGTGGGTAAAGGCTTTGCCGGTGCCATGAAGCGTCACAATTTCGGTGGTCTGCGGGCGTCCCACGGGGTGTCCATCAGTCACCGTTCCCATGGATCCACAGGACAACGTCAGGATCCAGGTAAAGTGTTTAAGGGCAAAAAAATGGCCGGTCATATGGGGGATGTGCGCGTCACCCAGCAGAATCTGGAGATTTTGGAAACCGATGTGGCCCGTGGCCTCGTGTTTGTTAAGGGCAGCATTCCTGGTGCCACAAACAGCTTTGTTCTGATTCAGGATGCGGTGAAATCCCCTGCGGAAGGCCTGCCTTTCCCAGGTTCCATCGCTTCTGTAGCCTCAGAAGCCCCCCTTGAAGATGTTCAGACATCTGCCCCTGAATCTGAGAGCGATGCCCCTCAGGCCGCCTCTGGTGATACGTTAGAAAGTTAAGAGTCGTTTTATGCAGTACGCCTTGCTTACAGGACCCGATTTGAAAGCCACGGATGTGGCCCTGCGGGATGATGTCTTTGCCCTTTCCCCCCTGCGTCCAGATATTATGGCGCGGGTGGTGCAGTGGCAGTTGGACAAACGTCGCTCGGGCTGTCACAAAACCAAAGGCATCTCTGATATTCAGGGAACCACAAAAAAACCCTATAAACAAAAGGGAACAGGAAATGCCCGTCAGGGGTCCTTGCGTTCCCCCCAGTATCGCGGTGGGGCCACGATTTTTGGGCCTGTTGTGCGCGATCACGGCTATGCGCTGAACAAAAAAATTCGGGCTTTGGGATTAAAGCATGCCTTGTCTTCGAAATGCCAAGATCAGTCTTTGGTGATCGTGGACAGCTATCCGGCTTTTGAAAAAGCCAAAGATGCCGCCGCGTGGGCCAAAAAACTTGGATTGGTGAAGCCGTTGTTTATTGTCAATCAGGCGGACATGGACGCCCCGTTTGTCAGAGCCCTGCGCAATTTGAAAGACGTTCGTTTGCTGGCGTTGGAGGGGCTGAATGTTTACAGCCTGCTTCAGGCCCGTCACGTTGTGATCACGGCCGCCGCCAAAGACGCCATTGAGCAGAGGTTTGCGTTATGAAACAAGGTTTATTGTCCACAAAAAAGAGAAAAATCAGCTCTTTTGACATCCTGCGACGTCCCATTGTGACGGAGAAGTCCACGCTGCAGGGGGAAATTGGCAACAAAGTGGTTTTCGAGGTCCTTCCTGGGGCCACCAAAAACGACGTTAAGCTGGCCATGAAAGAGGTCTTTTCCGTAACTGTTGAAAAGGTGAATATCATCCGCCTGCCCGCCAAAACAAAGCGGTTCAAAGGTGTGGTCGGGCAGCGTAACGCGACAAAAAAGGCCATTATCACCCTGAAAGACGGTGAAACCCTTAATTTTTTTGATGGAGTCTAGATCATGGCCTTAAAAGCCTATAAACCCGTTACCCCTGGAACGCGTGGTTTGATTCTTTCCACCTCTGGGGATTTGTGGAAAGGTCGTCCTGAAAAAAGCTTGGTGTCTGGTCTTCATTCCACAGGCGGTCGTAACAACTTGGGGCGGACCACAAACCGCAACATTGGTCCCCGTCACAAGCGTCTGTATCGTCAGGTTGATTTTAAACGCGCCAAGCACGATGTGGTGGCCACGGTGGAGCGTCTGGAGTATGACCCCAACCGTACCGCCTATATTGCGTTGATCGCATATGAGGATGGCGAAAAAGCCTATATCTTGGCCCCCCAGAAATTAAAGGCTGGTGACAAGGTTCTTTCGGGTGAAAAAGCGGACATTCGGGTGGGGAATGCCCTGCCTTTGGCCAACATTCCCTTGGGGACGGTGATTCACAATGTGGAAATGAAGCCTGGCAAGGGCGGTCAGATGGCCCGCAGTGCAGGGGCTTCTGTGCAGTTGGTGGCGCGGGATCAGGGGTATGCCCAGCTGCGTCTTGCCTCGGGTGAGGTTCGTCTTGTTCCCGCCAGTTGTTATGCCACCATTGGTATGGTCTCCAACCCCGATCATCAGAACGAGGTTTTGGGTAAAGCGGGACGGAATCGCTGGAGAGGTCGCCGCCCCCACGTTCGTGGTGTGGCCATGAACCCTGTGGATCACCCGCATGGTGGTGGTGAAGGAAAAACCTCAGGGGGTCGTCACCCCGTGACGCCGTGGGGAAAATCCACAAAAGGCAAGCGGACACGCCGGAACAAGGCCACGTCCAAATATATTGTTAAACGACGTTATCAGAAATAAAGGACACTGCTATGCCCCGCTCTGTTTGGAAAGGTCCCTTTGTTGACGGTTATTTGATTGATAAAGCGGCTAAAGTAGCCTCTTCCGGTCGCCGTGACATCATCAAAACGTGGTCCCGCCGCTCCACCATCCTCCCTAACTTTGTGGGGTTAACCTTTGGTGTGTATAATGGCAAAAAATTTGTCCCCGTGACGGTGAACGAAGATATGATCGGTCACAAGTTGGGTGAATTTGCCCCCACACGGACCTTTTTGGGTCACGGTGCGGATAAAAAAGCGAAAAAGAAATAGGGTATTTGTATGAGCCGTTTTGCCCAAGCCATGAACACTGTTGTGCGCAGCAGCCCCCAGAAACTCAATGTGGTTGCGGGCAGCATTCGCCGTAAGCATGTTCAGGATGCCATTCATATCCTGACGTTTTCCCAAAAGCGCGTGGCGGATGTGGTGTTGAAAACCCTGAACTCTGCCATTGCCAATGCCGAAAACAATCACGGTCTGGATGTGGACCGTTTGTACGTCAAAGAAGCGTTTGTGGGTAAAAGTTTGGTCATGAAACGTTTTCGGGCTCGGGCTCGTGGCCGCGGCGCACGTATTGAAAAGCCTGTCAGTCGCATCACCGTTATTCTGGCAGAAGAGGAGATTTAGGTTATGGGTCAGAAAGTTAACCCTATCGGGTTCCGTTTGAAGGTCAACAAGGACTGGGACTCTCGCTGGTTTGCCGGTAAGTCGTATCAGGAAACCTTGCTGCAGGATCTTGAAATCCGCAAGTATTTAGAAAAGCGCCTGAAATCTGCGTATATCAGCAAGATTGTTATCGAGCGTCCGGCCAACAAGCCCATCGTGAACCTGTATTCTGGTCGTCCTGGATTGATCATCGGTAAAAAAGGCACAGACATCGAATTGCTGCGCAAAGATTTGGCCAGATTTTTGGGTCGCGATGTTCAAATCAACATCGTTGAAATTCGCAAGCCTGAAATCGAAGCTAAGTTGGTGGCCCAAAATGTCGCCTCTCAGTTGGAAAAGCGGGTCGCCTTTCGTCGGGCGATGCGCCGTGTGGTTCAGTCCGCCCTGCGTTTCGGCGCTGAAGGCATTCGAATCAACTGCAGTGGTCGTTTGGGGGGGGCAGAGATTGCCCGTATGGAATGGTATCGGGAAGGTCGTGTGCCGCTGCACACCCTGCGCGCCGATATTGATTATGGGGAAGCAGAGGCTTTGACAACCTACGGCGTTATTGGTATTAAAGTCTGGATTTACAAAGGTGAAATTCTCAAAGATGGCGAGCGCGAAGAACTGCGCACCGCCGCATAGATAACCACAACGGAGTCAGGCATGTTTAGCCCCAAAAAAACAAAATACCGCAAAGCCCATAAGGGACGCATCAAAGGCGAGACCAAAGCCGGAGATCGTCTGAACTTTGGTCAATTTGGTTTAAAGGCCTTGGCCGCGGATCGGATTACGGCCCGCCAAATCGAGGCGGCGCGTCGGGCCATCACCCGTCACCTGCGTCGTGCGGGTAAGCTGTGGATTCGCGTGTTCCCAGATTTGCCTGTGTCCCGCAAACCTGCAGAAGTGCGTATGGGAAGTGGAAAAGGAACGCCAGAATTCTGGGCCTGCCGTGTGGCCCCTGGGCGCATTCTTTTTGAAATCGAGGGTGTATCGGAAGAGCAGGCCCGCGAGGCCTTTGCCTTGGCCCATGCCAAATTGCCGATTCAGTCAAAATTTGTTAAACGCCTGCCGTGTGAGTAAAGATTATGAAATTGTCGGAACGAAAGGCCGCTTTGTTGCGGGGCAAAACCAAAGATGAGCTCACTGACATGCTGCGTCACTGCCAGCGTGATTTGATGAGTATGCGCTTTAAAAAGAAAAGCGGGGGCGTGGAAAACACAACCCGTTTTCGTTTTGTGCGTCGCCGCATTGCCCAAATTAAGACCCTGTTGAATAACCCTGCCTAAAGGATCATTGTTATGCCCCGTCGTGTGATGCAAGGTGTTGTTGTCAAGGATGCCAAAGACAAAACCATCAGTGTTTTGGTCGAGCGTTCTGTAAAGCACCCTGTGTATAAAAAATACATTAAGCGTTCCAAAAAATTCTTGGCCCATGATGAAACCAACCGTTCCCGTCAGGGGGACGTTGTGTCCATCGTGGAGTCGCGTCCCTTTTCCAAGAGAAAAACTTGGGTCCTGCTGGATGATGCAGGTTCCTCTGCACAAGGAGTTTCTGTATGATTCAGATGCAAACACGCTTGGACGTTGCGGATAACTCCGGCGCCAAAACCGTTATGTGTGTTAAGGTTTTGGGCGGGTCCAAAAAAAGAACCGCTGAAATCGGGGATGTGATTGTGGTGTCGGTTAAGGATGCCATTCCTCGGGGGAAGGTGAAAAAGGGGGATGTGCATCGCGCCTTGGTCGTGCGGACCCGTTTTGGTGTGCGTCGTCCGGATGATTCCTTGATCCGTTTTGACAACAATGCCGTTGTGATTATCAACAAGCAGGGCGAACCCGTGGGAACCCGTATTTTCGGCCCCG
>JBJTVN010000113.1:0-6164 GCA_046081225.1 Alphaproteobacteria bacterium | reverse complement strand
AGAACAAGTTCATTGTCTGCCAGATCAACCCCTGTCTTTCGTCACAACACGCATCAGACGGTATAACTATGGGCCTTTTGCTAAGCGGATGCTGATTGAAACCCCAAAACACACGGCCATAGCCCCTCGGCGCATTGTCATCGCCCATTATGCCATGGTGGGGCGCATTTTATCGGTGGGCTCGGCAGGGGCAGAGGTTTTATTGATTACCGATAAGGCATCCCGCGTACCCGTCATAGGGGAAATGTCATATCAAACCGCCCTATTGCAAGGCACCAATGGTCAAACGTTAGAGATGCGCTACACACATGACAAACCGTTCCTGCACGGAGAACTTCTTTTGACCACAGGCGATGATTCGTTTTTACCCGCAGACATCCCTATTGCCAAAATCATCATTAAAGATGGCAACACGTCGGCTGTTCCCCTTTATCATCCCAATGATATTGACTTTGTTCAGGTGCTTTACTGATATGGCGCCTTTATCCTCCCGAACGTCCCATCCCCTTCTGGTTTTGCCCACCTTGTTTTTTCCGGCCATCTTGCTGGCGCTATCCGTTTTTTTGGTTTTTTTCTCTTTGGATATAGGGCCTTGGACCGTTTCTCTGCAGGCGGTATATGCCCTAGTTTTGTTTGTGATGATTGTGCAAAATCACCAAGTCCTGCCCCCTTGGTTTGTGTGGGCTTTGGGGCTTTTTCAGGATATAGGATCTGCAACACCGCTGGGAACCAACGCTTTTTTTTTCCTGATGATTTATATTCTCTTTTCGGGGAAAAATGAACTTTACCAAAAAAAACCAAAATCCTATCTGATTTTTGGATTTGGGTTTATGTCAGGCGTTCTGTTTTGCGGCCAGTGGTTAGTTCATAGTTTATTGGTGGATTCTTTTTCTGGATTTCCGGATGTTTTGGCCACATGGATTGTGGCCAATGGATTTATGATGATGGTTTGTATGTTGTTTGTGCCCTCGAGGTATCGATGATTCTAGAGGACAACCGATATCAAGTATTTTCCAGACGAGCCTTTTTGCTGGGCACAGCAAAACTGGGATTATTTGGGGTTCTTTATGGACAATTATACCGACTACAATCCAATGAATCCATGAAATATCGGGAAATCGCCGAAGAAAACCGCGTCAATGTTCAATTGATTTCTCCCCTGCGTGGCCGTATTCTGGACCGAAATGGCAAAATGCTGGCACAAAATGAACAGCAATATCGCCTAATGTTATTACCAGAAAACATTAAAAACCTTGAAGAGACTATCGATCTTTTAGGCCAAAACTTTCCCATAAGCACCAAAGAAAAAAAGAACCTTTTGCGCCAAGCCCGCCGCAACCCCAAGTTTGTTCCCTTGGTGTTTAAGAAAAAAGTCTCTTGGCAGGACGTGTCCAAAGCGGAATTTTTAACCGCTGAAATTTCTGGGCTGATGACAGAAGAGGGCATGTTTCGCACCTATCCCTATGGCCCCATTCTGGCCCATATCCTAGGGTATGTTTCCCCCGTTTCCGAAGCAGAGATCAAAGCCAAAAACAACGATCCTGTTTTAAAACTGCCCGATGCCCAATCCGGAAAATTAGGGATTGAGGAAAACAAAGACACAGACCTGCGGGGTGATCCAGGGGAGCGCCATGTGGAAATCAATGCCGCCGGTCGCATCATTCGGGAAATCAGTGTCAAACCGCCTGCAGAGGGAAAAACACAAACCTTATCCATTGATTTAGAGCTTCAGCGGTTTGCCTATGAACGCATGGGCATAGAGACGGGGGCCGTTGTTGTTATGGATGTTCGCACGGGGGAAATTTTGGTTCAAGTATCGACCCCGTCCTACGATCCCAACGTCTTCACCTCTGGGGTGGATCAGGCCACGTGGCAGCAACTGGCCCAAAATCCAGACAAGCCCCTGATCAACAAACCCATTGCGGGTCTTTACCCCCCCGCCTCAACCTTTAAAACCTTAACGGGATTGGCCCTGTTGCATAACAATATCGCCAAGCCCGACCAGACTGTTTTTTGCCCAGGACATTATTTTTTTGGCGGACGCAAAGTGCACTGTTGGAAAAAAGAGGGCCATGGCGCCGTGAATTGGCATGATGCCATTGTGAAATCCTGTGATGTGTATTTTTATGAAATGACGCGCCGCATGGGGATTCAAAATCTGGCGGATTTTGCCCGCCTTGTGGGCTTGGGCAGCAAAACCAACATTGAACTTTCTGGGGAAAAAGCCGGTATCGTTCCGGACCCCGCTTGGAAAAAAATGGCCAAAAACCAAGTCTGGTTTCCAGGGGAAACCATCATTGCGGGCATCGGGCAGGGATATTTGCTGGCAACGCCCCTGCAATTGGCGGTGATGACAGCCCGATTGGCCACGGGCACCAACGTTCATCCCACGCTGTTTCATCAGGACCATCCTAAGGCGTTCTCGCCTTTGGGCATTCATCCCGATCATCTGAAGTTGGTACGCCAAGCCATGAGCGACGTGGTCAACATCCCTGGGGGGACGGCCTATGCCCAGCGTTTGGTGGATGTAGGATTCACCTATGCTGGAAAAACAGGGACAGCTCAGGTTCGTCGCATTTCCATGGCCCAACGCGCCGCAGGTATTAAAAACGAAGATTTGCCTAGGCCCTATCGGGATCACGGGATGTTCATCGCCTTTACCCCTGTGGACGACCCCAAATATGCCTGTGCCGTTATCATCGAACACGGCAACAGCGGATCCCGTGCCGCGGCCCCTGTGACCAAGGACATTTTTTTAAAAATGCATGAGCTCGGTTATGTCTAGATATCACGGCTTTTCTATGTATATCGCCATGGCCAAGGGGCATCTTGCACGTCTGCCCACCGGTATTTTGGTATGTTGCGGCCTGCTGGCATTATTGGGAGTCATGACCCTTTATTCGGTGGCGGGAATGTCTTTTGATCCGTGGGCCAAAAAGCAACTTCTACGCTTTGCCTTTGCCTTTGCCCTGCTGATGGCGGTGACGTTGGTGCCCCTGCAAACATGGCTAAAATACGCCTATTGGATTTATGGGGGGATGGTTTTGCTGCTGGTGGTGGTGTTTTTTATTGGGCACGTGGGGATGGGGGCGCAGCGATGGATCAATCTGGGCTTTATGCAGCTGCAACCTTCGGAAACCATGAAAATTGGCCTAATTTTGGCTTTATCTCGTTATTTTCATGGGGTTATACCAGAGGAAAGAAAACGCATCTCTTTTTTGATGGTGGGTCTTTTCATGGTGGCCCTTCCGTTCTTGCTGGTGGCAGAACAACCTGATTTGGGGACGGCAGGGATTATTCTGCTTTCCAGCGTTGTGATTTTCTTCCTCAGTGGTGTGCCCATGTGGATTTTTATTACGGCGGCCTTAATGGCCCCCCTCATCGGGATGATCGGCTGGCGCTATGCGCTGCATGGTTATCAAAAACAACGGGTTTTGACATTTTTGGATCCTTCGCGGGATCCTTTGGGGGCGGGATATCACATCACACAATCCAAAATTGCCTTTGGTGCTGGCGGATTGTTTGGCCAAGGCTGGGGCCAAGGCAGCCAAAACCGTTTGGATTTTATCCCCGAGCGACACACGGATTTTATTTTCAGTGTCTTTGCTGAGGAATTTGGCCTGATGGGGACCGTTTTTGCGTTATCCCTGTGTCTGATTCTGGTGGGGTATGGCTACAGCATCGCCCTGTCCTGTCGCAATCAATTTGGGCGCCTGTTGTGTTTGGGCATCACCAGTCTGTTTTTTATGCATGTTTTTATTAACCTTGGGATGATCACGGGCATTGTGCCTGTGGTGGGGGTTCCGTTTCCTTTGATGTCTTACGGGGGAACGTCCATGCTGACCACCATGATCGGCTTTGGGCTGATCTGTAATGTGGCCATTTATCGACGCGATGAAATCCGGCGGGCGACCTTTGGATCCCGAAAATCGTTTTTGAGCGCCCCTTGATCTTTTGCCCGCATCCCCCTAGTCTCAGGACCCTAGGATGGAAGGAAACATGTTCATGATGGATATATCGCTGGCAACGTCGTGGCCCTTTAAAGAGGCCCAGAAACTGGTCAAACGCTATGAAAAGGCCCCCCCTGCCAAGGGGTATGTGCTGTTTGAAACGGGCTATGGCCCCTCTGGTTTACCCCATATTGGAACATTTGGCGAAGTTCTGCGCACCACCATGGTCCGCCAAGCGTTCAACGCTTTAAGTGATCTGCCCACAAAACTGTTTGTGGTTTCCGATGATATGGACGGCTTGCGCAAGGTGCCCACCAACGTTCCCCATCAAGACATGCTGGCCCAGTATTTGGGACAGCCTTTAACCTCAGTCCCCGATCCCTTTGGTACCCATGCCAGCTTTGGCCATCACAACAACGCCAAACTGCGGGAATTTCTGGATCGTTTTGGATTTGATTATACCTTTGTCAGTGCCACGGCAGAGTATAAAGCAGGGCATTATGATGATGTTCTACGCCGTGTTTTGCAAAATTATGATGCCATTATCACGATCATTTTACCAACGTTGGGACCCGATCGCCGGGAAACCTATAGCCCCTTTTTGCCCCTGTGCCCTGAAACGGGAACCGTGTTACAGGCCAAGGTCACAGGCCGTGACCTGAGTGCCAACACCATCACGTGGCAACATCCTGAAACGGGGGAAACCTTCACCACCAGCATTCTGGGGGGGGCGTGTAAATTACAATGGAAAGCCGATTGGGGTGGACGCTGGGCCGCCTTTCAGGTGGATTATGAAATGAGCGGGAAAGACCTGATGGACTCCGTCAAATTGTCCAGCAAAATCTGCCGCATTTTGGGGGAAACCCCACCCGAGGGCATGACATACGAACTGTTTTTGGGGGAAGACGGCGATAAAATTTCAAAATCCAAGGGCAATGGCCTGTCTATGGAAGACTGGCTGAAATATGGCCCCACGGAAAGTTTGAGTTTTTATATGTTTCATGCCCCTGGGCGGCAAAAGCGTTTGTTTTTTGATGTGATTCCCAAAGCCACTGATATGTATCTGGATCACCTGGAAAGCTACACACGGGAAGACCCCCTCAAGCAACACGATAACCCCGTGTGGTTTATTCACGGGGGACACCCCCCTGCCCCAGAAACGCCCCTGAAATTTTCATTATTGCAAAATCTGGCGGCCGCGGCCCATGCTGAGGATACCAGTGTCTTGTGGGGCTTTGTGAAACGTTACGATCCCGCACTAACCCCTGAAAAGGCCCATTTTCTGGACCATTTGCTGGGGTATGCCGTTCGGTATTACCAAGATTTTGTCAAGCCATACAAGTCGTATCGTACAGCCACAAATATAGAAAAAGGGGCTTTGTTGCGACTACGAAACGATCTTCTGGCCTCCCCTGCAGACACCAATGCCGAGGGGTATCAGAGCTTGGTCTATGCCGTGGGACGTGATTTTGGTTACGACCCCATGCGGGATTGGTTCAAGGCCATTTACGAAGTTTTGCTGGGCGAGGAACAAGGCCCCCGCTTTGGATCCTTTATTGAACTGTTTGGGGTTCAGGGGACATGTGCTTTGATTGCTGAAAAAGTGGGGACAGCGTGACCCCATCCCTTTGGACCGCTGCGCGATCTCTGCTGCCGCCCGAGGCTGCCCATCGCGCAGCCATTGCATGGTTGTCCTGCCCTGCGCTGGTGCCCCCGCAAACGCTGCGCGATGATCCCATCACCCTGTGGGGCCTGACCTTTAAAAACCGCATCGGCATGGCGGCTGGGTTTGACAAAAACGGCGAAGCGGTTGCGGGTTTGGCCCGTCTGGGCTTTGGCCACGTTGAGGTGGGCACCGTCACCCCCCTGCCCCAACCTGGGAACGCCCGCCCCCGTGTGTTTCGCCTGCCCCAGGATCAGGCCATCATCAACCGCTACGGATTCAACAGCGCAGGGGCAGAGGCCGTGTATCGCCATCTGTCCCAACTGTCCCCCGACGTCCGCCGCACTGTGATTTTAGGGGTGAATATCGGAAAAAATAAAACCACCGAGGACGCCGCCGTGGATTACCGCCACGGTTTAAACCGCTTTCATGACATCGCCGATTATATCACCATAAACATTTCCAGCCCCAACACCCCCAACCTGCGGGATTTGCAAAGGGCTGAACCGTTGCGCCGCTTGTTGCTGTCCTGTCGGGAGACTTTGGCGGGG
>JBJTVN010000112.1:0-1718 GCA_046081225.1 Alphaproteobacteria bacterium | reverse complement strand
CGAAGTGCAACACTTCGCAAGGCTTGAATCCCGTTCTTTCCCATCAACGTTTTAGACATGAACAACCCTGCTTACGGCACCCATGTCTTGAAAATCCCGAAAAAACTGTGGTATGGATAGGGCCGTTGTTTGTTTTTCAGGACCATAGCCACCATGACCCTATTTCACCAGCTGAGGGCGGATGTGACCGCTGCGCTTAGAGAGCTTTTTCCCGAAGTGGGGACGGTGTCGTTTACCATAGAGCCCTGCAAAGACCCCAATCATGGGGACGTGGCCACCAATGTTGCCATGATTCTGGCGGGGGGGTTGAAAAAAAATCCGCGGGATATTGCGGCGGCGTTTTTGCCTCTGCTGCAGAGCTTGCCCTATATCGCGCAGGTAGATATGGCGGGTCCTGGGTTTATCAACGTCAGAGTCACAACGGCGTTCTGGCAAGAGGAATTGCAGCGTATCTATCGGGCCGGCCCCCATTACGGTGCCCAGAATCTGGGTCAGGGGATGCCGGTGATTGTGGAATATGTCTCTGCCAACCCCACCGGCCCCATGCACGTGGGCCATGTGCGGGGGGGGGTGTTTGGGGATGTTTTGGCCCGTTTGTTCACCGTCATGGGCTATGACGTGACCAAGGAATACTACATCAACGATGGGGGGGCGCAGATGGATGTGCTGGCGCGGTCCCTGTATCATCGGTATCGTCAGCTGTATGACCCCGCCGTGGGGGATGTGCCCGCCGGTTTGTACCCGGGGGATTATGTCATTGATGCCGCCCGCACCATTCAGGACCATGATGGGGATGTTTGGTTAAAGGCATCGGAAGATGCGTGGCTGCCAGCCTTTCGCAACAAAGCCATAGCGGCCATGATGGGGGAGATTCGGGACGATTTGGCCATGCTGGGGATTGTGTTTGATCGCTTTACCTCCGAGGCCAGCCTGCAATCCCATATTCCGCAGGTTTTGGAAAAACTGGAAACGCTGGGCCATGTCGGCATGGGCACCCTGCCCCCGCCCAAGGGGCAAGAGGACGAAGACTGGCAACCCCGCCCCCAACTGTTGTTTTTTTCCACCCGCTTTGGGGATGACGTGGATCGGGCGCTGAAAAAACAGGATGGCAGCTGGACCTATTTTGCCAGTGATCTGGCGTATCACGCTGACAAAATCCAGCGCGGGGCGGGGTTGTTGATCAATGTGCTGGGGGCGGATCATGGGGGGTATGTCAAACGCCTGAGCGCGGCGGTTCAGGCCCTGTCGGGGGGGCAAGTCGATTTGACGGTGAAGCTGTGCCAGATGGTGGCCCTGAAAAAAAATGGGGAAGAGCTGAAAATGTCCAAGCGGGCGGGGACCTTTGTCACCGCGCGGGACGTCATCGACCGCGTGGGCAAAGATGTTTTGCGCCTGATGATGTTGACGCGGCGTAACGATGTGGCCTTTGATTTTGATGTGGATCGGGTGTTTGAACAGAGCAAAGACAATCCCGTGTATTATATCCAGTACGCCTATGCCCGAACGTGTTCGATTATGCGCCATGCCTTAACCAGTTTGGCAACGACACCAGAGGGCCTGAAAACCCTGATGGATCAGGCGGATTTAACCCGATTGCTGCCCGAAGATCAGGCGTTGATTCAAACGCTGGCCCTTTGGCCCCGCACGCTGGAACTGGCCACCATCCACCAGGAGCCCCACCGCATTGTGTTTTATGCCATGGATCTGGCCCAGGCCTT
>JBJTVN010000111.1:0-12807 GCA_046081225.1 Alphaproteobacteria bacterium | reverse complement strand
GGGTTGTTAGAGGTGCCCTTCTGAATGTGTCTGGCAGACACGGCACTTCCACCGACCAAGTATGGCAACGTGCAGCATGTGATAAACATATTTACGGTATTGTTCCTTATCCTGACTGCTCGCTTCGATTGCTTTCACAAGCCCGTCAAACATCAACGCAATTAAATACGCTGCATAAGGCTTCTCTTCGGCTGGGGTAATAAACTTTGGCTCTAGTTGACTAAGGGTAGCAGGCATAAGGTGCTCATTGATTGATTTCACCAACTGAGCCTTAATACGATAACAAAAATAAAATGAAAATGATTTTTGTCACATTTGTTTTTAGAAAATTTGGTGGTTTTGAGTCCGTTGCGAACAAGGCAAGGCGGTTTATGGGCCACCTGTTTATGGGCCAATGCTTTGTGTGGGCAGATTATAGACACAGAAAGGGTTTTTCATCGCCCCCTCCGACTGGGGGCAATGTTCACAATGTCGTGGGTGGCAACGGGAGTTCAACCCACCGCTTGGCGGACCTCTTCGGCGAAGTCTTTTTTCTCGATTTCAATCCCCTCACCCAACTGATAGCGGGCATAGGCGGTCAGGGTGATGGGGGATCCTTCGGTCTTGGCCACGGCCTCCACCACATCGGCGATGCGGGTTTCGTTGTCCATGACAAAGGTTTGCTCTAGCAGGACAACCTCTTGGTAGAATTTTTTCAGGCGGCCCTCGATCATTTTTTCAATGATGGATTCGGGCTTGCCACTGGCACGGGCTTGATCGGAAAACACATCCCGCTCTTTTTGAATGGCGATGGGGTCCAGATCGGATACGGCCAAGGATTGGGGGAACGCCGCCGCCACGTGCATGGCCAGCTTGCGACCCAGATCCTTCAGGGCATCCCCTTTGGCACCCGAAGACAGGGCCACCAACACCCCAATTTTCCCCAAACCAGGGGCCAGTTCGTTGTGAACATAGGACACCACAGACCCCGACGGCACCGACAGGGTGGTGAGGCGACGCAGGGTCATCTGTTCGCCAATGGTGGCAATCAGGTGGGTGAGTTCTTCGTCTACGGTGCGTCCCGTGCCCGGATAGGGCTGGGCCTTCAGGGTGTCGATATCGGCGATGGTATTTTTCAGGGCCAACTGGGCCAAGGTTTTAACAAAGGCCTGAAACGATTCATTGCGGGCCACAAAATCGGTTTCCGCGTTGACCTCCAGCACCACACCACGGGGGCCATCCACGGCCACGGCCACCAAGCCATCGGCGGCGGCGCGGGATGATTTTTTGGCCGCAGCGGCCAGACCTTTTTTTCGCAGCCACTGCTGCGCCTCTTCAAAATCACCCCCCGTTTCGGTGAGGGCTTTTTTGCAATCCATCATGCCTGCGCCACTTTTTTCACGCAAATCACGAACCATTTCGGCGGTAATTGTTGCCATTGTGTTATCTCCTGCTTAAAACGATGCACATTGTGTGGGGTTAGGCGGCGGCGGTATCCGCATGGGCTTCCTCTGCGGCGTCGGTGCGGTAATCGGTGATATCCACACGCAAACCCGACAAAACAGCCGCTGCAAAGGCATCACAGTACAATTTCAAGGCTTTGCGGGCGTCATCGTTGCCAGGCACGGGGTGGGTAATGCCCGCAGGGTCCGCGTTGGTGTCCAGAATCCCCACGATGGGAATGCCCAGCTTGTTGGCCTCTTGAACGGCGATGCGCTCGCGGTTGACGTCCAGAACGATGATCAAATCGGGGGCGGCGCTCATTTGACGGATCCCGCCCAGAACGCGCTCTAGTTTCTCGCGTTTGCGGTCCAGATCCAGACGTTCTTTTTTCGTCAGGGTGGTGCCGTGGTCCTGCAGGTATTTTTCCATCTGGGCCAAGGACTGAATGGAGTTGGATACCGTTTTCCAGTTGGTCAGCGTTCCCCCCAACCAGCGGTGGTTGATGTAATACTGGCCACACTTCTTAGCGGTTTCGGAGACAATCTCGCTGGCCTGTTTTTTTGTGCCCACAAACAGGATACGACCGCCCTTAGCGGCGGTGGATTCTACGGCCACCATGGCCTGTTCCAACAGGGGAACCGTTTGTTCCAGATCCAGAATGTGAACCCCGGCTCTTTCCCCGAAAATATAGGGGGCCATTTTGGGATTCCAGCGGCGCGTGGTGTGCCCAAAGTGAACACCCGCGTTAATGAGTTGACGTAAATTGATGTGGGGACGTGCCATAAACCAAAGTTCCTTTTTTTCCAGTTAAACCTGGCACAAGATGTGACCCGAACAACTAACCCCAAAAGGTTATGGCAAGGGCACCAGAAAAGCTCTTGTGCGCGTGATGGCCTTTTCTTTACAGGATTTTTAGAAAAACAGCAAGGGGGGAATTCACCCCTGGAATTCACCCCTTTGCTTTCCCCTTGCAAATCCCTGCAAAGTTATCAACCATGGCGTTTTGCAGGAATGTTCGGTTATGTCTTGGTTTGCACGTCTGAAAAGCCGTTTGTCCATATCCTCTGGCAAGATTCATCGGGGGCTGTTGTCCTTTGTCACGGGCGGGGTGCTCGATGAAGCGGCGCGTCAAGAGCTGGAAGACACTCTGATTGCCGCCGATTTTGGCGTGACGCAGGCGGCGGCGTTGTCGTTGGCCGTGGCCAAGCGCCATCGGGGGGAAAACGTGTCCCCTGAAACCCTGACCCAGAGTTTGCGGGATGTTTTGTGTGATGCCCTTTCGGTGCATGCGCGGCCTTTGGTTGTGCCGTCTGTTGCGGGGCCCGCGGTGTTTTTTCTGGTGGGGGTGAATGGCAATGGCAAAACCACATCCGCCGGAAAACTGGCGGCGTATTTTCAAGGGTTAGGGGTGCGGGTGGCTTTGGTGGCCGCTGATACCTTTCGGGCGGCTGCGGTGGATCAACTGCGGGTGTGGGCCCAGCGGGCGGGCGTGCCCCTGTACGAGGGGAAGGACAAACAGGACCCCGCCTCTTTGGTGTACGAAAGTTACGCACGGGCCAAGGCCGAGGGGATTCACCTGCTGCTGGTGGATACGGCGGGGCGGTTGCACACCAAGCAGGATTTGATGGAATCGTTGGGGAAAATGGTGCGCGTGATGAAAAAACACGACGAAACAGCCCCGCACGAAATCATATTGGTGCTGGATGCCACCACAGGTCAAGCCGCCCATACTCAGGCGAAGGTGTTCAAAGATCATGCGGAGATTACGGGCCTGATCGTCACCAAACTGGACGGCACCGCCCGCGGCGGGGTGGTGGTGGCGTTATCCAATGATTATGCCCTGCCCATTTTCATGATCGGCGTGGGGGAGGCTCTGGAGGACCTGCAACCCTTCACCCCCAAAGATTACGCCGAGGCCCTGATTTCAAACGAAACAACCGCCTGATGAATCACATAGGGGTGATGCTGGGGCCTTGTGTCCTGCGTTATGGCCAGCATCTCTTGGGGCCTTAGGGCGGCCCCCCGCGCTGGATGACGGTGGGCCCCGATGGTTTTTAGAGACCATAGAAAATCCCGCAGCGTCAGGGGTTCCGTTTCATACAGATGGCGCGTCACCGTGACAGCGGCGGGGGACCACAGGGCCATCAAATCCTCCGCGCTGGGCCACGGAATGATTTTATCGGCGCGGCCCACAGCCCCAAGGGCATCATAAAACGGCGCAAAACTGCCATCCCCCAAGGTGCGTATCACCACAAGCCCTTTGGGGCGCAAAAAGGGACGCCACGACAACGGGGCTTTGGGATCAGAAAACCACGGCAGCCCCATGCTGCACGTTATCACATCAAACTGGGGATAGGGGGCAAAGGGCAAGGCTTCCGCACACCCCACCACACGAACAGCGGGCCTGCGGATATGGGACAGCATGGTGGGGCTGGGGTCCACCGCGGTGTAGTGAAGAGAGGGGGGCAGAGCCTCCCCCACAAAGCCCGTGCCGGCGGCCACGTCACACAGATGACGCACGTGGGCACAATGCTGCATCACCCACGCCCCCAAATCATGGGCCACCCGCCGCTGAATCCCCGCCCCATCATTATAACGTGCCGCACTGTGTTCAAAGGGGGTCAGGATCATGGGGGCATCTTGCAGAGAGGAAGGACCGCACGCACCATACCCCCAAACCAGTAACACTACAAAAAATAAAGAGACCGTTTGCTGTCTCCCTTACCACCCCTCACACTTTCTGTCGTCATACCGGATCATCGCTGCGCTCCCTTGTCTGGTATGACGATGTATAGAAATGAACAGCCCTGGTGTGTGATATTGATCACTTTATTTTTAGATAGATTAGATGTATAATGAAAACCATAGGGCGTCTGTTTGGTGATGCCCGTTGTTTATGCATGGGAAAAGTGGAAGGTGGTTTATGAAAATCCTCGCTTTTTTTGTTGTTTCGTGTTTTTTTTCCTCCTTGGCGTGGGCTCAGGGTTTGTCGGTTCAGTCGTTTAACGCCCCAACCAAAGGCACACAAGGCACCACCCCATCTGCCACCTTGGGGGGGGAATACCAAAAACAGCGGCAGGCTGTGTCCTCTCCCGTTTATCAAGATAAACCCTTGGCCAAAACCCAAGAATACCGTGGATACAACGGACGGAATCTGGAGCAGTCTTTTTATCGGTGCAAATTTGAATCCTTTCGGACAGCCCCCCCAGGGGATCAGAATCGGGGTATTCTGGAAAAGATGCGTATCCGGATGTACATCATGGACACCTGCATGAATTCTGAGGGGTTCTTTCGTCAACAAAAAAGTTTCGGACTGGATCTTGATTACCTGACGTCCGCCGATTTTATTGTGTCTGCGCCTAAATAGGGGGACAGAGAACGGAAATGTTCTCTATCCTCCATTCGCTGTCCACCGTCTTTCGTTTGAAACCCCCTTCTCTCACCTTGGGATTTATGAGATAATCAAGCCTGATGATTTTTCAGGAATAAGCCATGAATGATACCATTTTGATTTTTGATACAACCCTCAGGGATGGGGAACAATCGCCTGGGGCCTCCATGACCTTGGGGGAAAAGATGCGCATTGCCCTGTCCCTAGAGGCCATGGGGGTGGATATTATCGAGGCCGGCTTTCCCGCCGCCAGTGCCGGAGACTTCGAGGCCGTCTCCACCATCGCCCAAACCCTGAAAACCAGTCGCGTGGCAGGACTGGCGCGGGCCAGATCATCGGATATTGAATCGGCAGGGGCGGCCCTGCGCGGGGCCACCTGTCCCACACGGATTCATACGTTTTTGGCCACCAGCCCCCTGCATATGCAATACAAACTGGGCATGACGCCAGAGCAGGTCTTAGCCGCCATCACCGACAGTGTGACCTTGGCGCGGTCCCTGGTGGAGGATGTGGAATGGTCCGCCGAAGATGCCGTGCGCAGTGACCGTGATTTTTTGTTTCGCGCCGTGGAAACCGCCATTAAGGCCGGTGCCCGCACCATCAACATTCCTGATACTGTGGGGTATGCCATGCCGATGGAGTATGGGAACTTCATCGCTGCCATCAAAAACACGGTGCCCAACATCGATCTGGCGGTGATCTCCACCCATTGTCACAACGATCTGGGATTGGCGGTGGCCAACAGTCTGGCCGGTGTTCAAAACGGGGCGCGGCAGGTGGAATGCACCATCAACGGTCTGGGCGAGCGGGCGGGCAATGCCGCCATGGAAGAAATTGTCATGGCCATCAAAACCCGTCCTGACATTCTGCCCTATCGCACCAACATTGACACCACCCACATTATGGGGGCGTCCCGTCTGGTGTCGGGTGTGACGGGATTTTTGGTACAACCCAATAAGGCCATTGTGGGGGCCAACGCCTTTGCCCATGAATCGGGCATTCATCAGGATGGGATGCTGAAACATGCCCAAACCGATGAAATTATGACACCAGAATCTGTGGGATTGTCGCGTTCGTCTCTGGTGATGGGGAAACATTCGGGACGGGCGGCTTTGCGGGATAAGCTCACCGCGCTGGGCTACCGCTTATCAGATGAGGAACTGACGGAGGCCTTCACCCGCTTCAAAGCCATTGCCGATAAGAAAAAACAGATTTTCGACGAAGACCTGATGGCCCTCGTGGACACCCAAAGGGGACAGGCGGATGAGGCCATTCGTCTGCACAGTCTGCACGTCACCTGCGGCACTACGGATCGCCCCGATGTGCGTTTGGCTCTGTGCATCAATGGCCAGATCAAGGAAACCCAAAGCACAGGCACGGGCCCCGTGGATGCCACCTTTCGGGCCATTGGGCAACTGGTGCCCCATCAAGCCACCCTGCAACTGTATCAGGTGCACGCCGTCACGCAGGGCACCGATGCGCAGGCCGAAGTCACCGTGCGCTTGGAACACAACGGCACCACCGCCCATGGATCAGGGGCCAACATCGACACGCTGGCGGCCAGTGCCGAGGCTTATTTGCAGGCCCTGAACAAACTGCAGGCCAAAATCCAGCGCATTGGCTGTCTGGCGGGATAGGGGGGATGATGGATCTTGATCTCCTGCGCAAGGCCTTGATCTCCCTGAAAGAGGCATGGCAAGCCCGAACCCATGACCCCAGCAATCCGTTTCTGCCGGATGCGTGTATTCAACGTTTTGAATACACCTACGAGCTGTCCCATAAAACCCTGCGGCGGTTTCTAGAGGCCACAGAGGCCAACCCCGATGCTATCCAGCGTTTGTCGTTTCCCGATTTGATTCGTCTGGGCAGTGATCTGGGTTTGATTCAGGGGGGATGGACGGCATGGCATGGGTATCGTCATGCACGATCCTTAACCAGTCATACATATGACGCAGAAAAATCAGAGGAAGTCCTGAGGGTCATCCCAGCGTTTTTGGAAGAAGCCGATTTTCTTCTGGCTGCCCTGACGCAGAGGCTCCCAAAATGACCCCTTCCACCGTGGCGTTATCGCCCGATCAAAAAGCCATTGTGCAGGCCATTTTAAGCGAACACTTGCCCCCCACCAGTCAGGTGTGGGTGTTTGGCAGTCGCGCCACTGGCAAACATCGCCCCTATTCCGATTTGGATTTGGCCGTTAAGGCCCCGCAGCAGATGCCGTTATTCCTGTGCGCTGCGCTGGCCAGTGCGTTTGAAGAAAGCCTTTTGCCCTTTACCGTGGATGTTGTGGACATGAATACCGTCAAAGACCCCCTGAAAACCCATATTTATGAATATGGGCTGCCTTGGGAGGGATCATGATCATGGCCCCCTCATGACGTTGCCCCGTGTGACCTTGATTCCTTTTTCAGAAAATCCCCTGATACGCTGTATGGGGGATTTGCAGGCTACGGCGGTGGGGGATCCTTTGGGGTTGCGGCGGCATTTGGTGCTGCTGCCCACCCATCGGGCGGCGCGGTTTTTTCAGGATCAGGCGCCGGAAACCTGTCTTTTGCCACCTGTGTTGACGCTGGGGGATGATCATGCCCTGTTGCCCTGCAGGTGGCGCCTGCACCAGCCCGAGGCCCCGCGGGTTTTGGGGGAGGCTGAAATTCTGCTGCGCCTTGCCCATTTGATACACCAACACCGCGCCCATGATAATCCGGGCCAGATTGCCCCAATGGCACGGGATTTTTTGCGGGATGTGGAAACCTACGGCGTGGATGCCCAGATTTTGGAGGGACTTTCCTATGCCCCCTTGGCCAAACATTGGCAACAGAATCGCGCTGTGATGGAAATTGTGCTGCGCCACTGGCCCCAACATGCCAACGAAAACAATCTCATTACCCCCACACTGGCCCAGCGGTTTTGGTTGCAGGATGTGGCGGCTTTTGTTGCGGATGGGGATTATACCTTGCACGTTGTGGGCTTTTTAAACGAGACCCCCCCGTTTTTGCAGGCTCTGAAGGGGTTAGGGGACCGCCTGCATCTGATCCTGCCTTGGGCGGGGGGGGATGAAAAACGCTGCGATGCCAAAGTCCGTCAGATGCTAACGGTGCTGGCGCCGGATGTGTTGGCAGAGGCGGGGGCTTTTCCAACGCCGCAAACCGATATGTTTGGTTTTGCCAGATGCCCCCAGCCTGAGGGGTTGGGACATCTGAAGATTCATCCATACGATCACCCCCTGCAGGAAATCCGCACCACCGCCCTGAGCATCAAAAAAATACGCACCCAGACCCCAGAGCGCGTGGTGAGTGTGGTGTGCAGCGATGCGGCTTTTCTGCAGCATCTCAAAGCAGAATTGCGTCGTTACAACCTGATTCCCGATGATCCCGTGGGCACATTTTGGCGCACAAGTCCTGAGGGGCGCTTTGTGCTGTTGTGGCTGGATGTGTTGACGCAGCCGTTGTCGCTGTTGACGCTGGCGGATCTTTTGTTGCACCCCCTGATGGTGTGGCATGATGACAAAGGCAGCCTGCGCCGTTTGGGACGCGCCCTGCTGGATCATCATCGCCATCCTTTGGCCCTGCCCCCCCAGCGATTCAGGGATGTGCCTTTGTATCAGGACACCCCCGTTTTGCAGGCCATGGAACAGGCCCATACCGCCTATCAACAGGCCCCCCACAGTTTGGCGGCGTGGACGTGCTTGCAAAACACGTTGGGCCTGTTTTCTGGGGATGTTTTGCCCCATCATGGGCCTTGGCAGGACATAGCCATGGATGTGACGCAGGGGCTTTCGTCTCTGGTGGGGCCGTTATCACCGGCATTTTTGGCGTCGATTTTGCGCAGCCGCATTGCGGATTCCATCTTGCCCACCCCTCAGGATCAGGATGCCCATATTCGCCTGATGGGGGTCTATGATGCCTATACTTTGACCCATGATGTGTTGATTATGCCGGTGTGTGTGGAAACTCTGCCCGAAATGGCGGGGGAAAAACTGGCCCCGCTGCATCTGTTGCGGGCCATGGGCTTTCCATCGCCAGAGGACGATCCCCGCGATGCCATTATGGCGTTTTTGATGCATCAGCCCGATGTCACCCTGAGCTACATCGGCACACCCAGCCGTGTTGTGCATCGGTTGTTATGGTTTTATCCCTATTGCCTCTCCCCCAGTCCCGAAGCGGGATTGGACCCCGAAGGCGACTGTACCTTGGCCCCTGCCCCCTTGCCATCCCCTTGTCCCCCGCTGTCCGCACGCCCCATCCAGTTTTCTGTATCGGATATGGAGCTTTGGCAGCGGAATCCCTACGCCTTTTACGCCGCCAAAATCCTGAATTTGAAGCCGATGCGCCCTTTGCAGGGCAGTGCCACACCCGCGCTGTATGGGACGTTGATGCACCAACTGCTGCATGATTATGTGACGCAGGGGCATTTGATTCATCCCTTTGATGATACCAAGGCCAAAGCGTTGTGCCATAACGTTTTTTCCGCCATTCGGCATCATCCCTTTTTGGTGTTGTTCTGGATCACCAAGGCCATGACGCTGCTGAAGGCCTTTCATTATGAAGAGCAAAGAAGCCCCTGGCGCCCTGTGGCGCTGGAACATCGGGGGCAGTGTCATTGGACACTGAACGATCAAACCTATACCCTGAAGGCGCGAGCGGATCGCATTGACGAAGACATGCGGGGAGATGTGCGCATCGTGGATTATAAAACCGGCACCCCGCCCCCCACGGGTGAGGTTATGCGGGGATTGGTGCCCGCCCTTCCGTTGGAGGGCGTTATTTTGAAAAAAGGGGGATTTGGGGGCCTATCCCCAGATAAACCCCTCAACGCCCTGACCTATACCCATCTGCGCGGGATCGAGGACGGCGTTCCCCTGATCAACAAAACCCTATCCATGGATTTGGCCTCTTTGGTGGAACACACCGAACAGTGGATGGTGGCCATGATCGAGGCCTTTGCCGATCCCCAGCAACCCTATCTGTATGTTCCCAACCCAGACTTTCCCCCAGCCTTTGATGAGTATGGGCATTTGGGGCGGGGGGGTGAGGGAACACTGAAGATGGGTGATGGGTAAATGTGCCTGCTCATGGTGTTTTGGTGTTGGAAAAGGCGGGGTGGGGCAATCGGAGGACGGAGGACGGAGGACAGAGGACCGAAAAAAATCTTCCGTCTTCCGTCCTCGGTCTTCTGTCTTCCGAATGAGGCGAAGCGTACCCCTTGACGTCCTCCGGAAATCTGCTGGGTGGGAGATACTTTTCCGGAAGCGCCAAGAACGGGGCTCCCACCCCCACACTTTTCTTTGGGCCTCAAGGGGTTCGCTGCGCCGGTGCGGAAAAAATCATCCTTGGTGGGCGGAAATCGGATGACCGAAGACAGAGGACAGATAAAATTTTCCGTCTTCTGTCCTCCGTCCTCTGATATCCGTCCCCCCGCCCCGTTCTTTCCCATCACTTTTTCAGAAATGAACAACCCCAATGAACACTTGGTATAGAAAATTTCATCAAAAGCGGAAACAGGATGGCGGGGCCAAAATCATCATTGGGTAAAAGCACCAACATTTGAACCTTATTTAAGAGAAAAAGTGCCCCATATGGTTCCTTCTGGGGACGTTCATGATGACGCTTAACGCTCCCTTAACCCTTTCCCCGCACACTAGGGGGAAAGAAAAAATCAAGAACGCCCATCAACGCGCCCCCGCTTTATGTCCACCAGCACCCTACCCTCTTGGAACATGAAAACCCTGATGCAGCATACCGACCTGATGATGGCGGTGGCGTTGATTGCCCTGATGTTGGTGCTGATTTTGCCCCTGCCCGTGTGGATTTTGGATTTGGGGTTAACGCTATCCTTTTCACTGGCGGTTTTGATTTTGATGACGACCATGTTTATCAAAAAGCCCTTGGAGCTCAGCAGTTTTCCAACGTTGTTGTTGTTTGCGACGTTTATTCGTTTGTCGCTAAACGTGGCCTCTACCCGTGTGATTTTAAACGAGGGTTATCAGGGCACCCACGCCGCCGGTCATGTCATCGAGGCCTTCGGGAGCTTTCTGATGCAGGGCAATACCCTGATTGGGGTTGTGGTGTTTGCCATTTTGCTGATTGTGAATTTTATTGTGGTCACCAAAGGTTCGGGACGTATTGCAGAGGTTTCCGCGCGGTTCAGTTTGGATGCCATGCCAGGGAAACAAATGGCCATTGATGCGGACCTGTCCGCGGGCCTGATTGACGAAGACGTCGCCAAAAAACGCCGCAAAGAATTAGAGGACGAAAGCACCTTTTACGGATCCATGGATGGTGCGGCGAAATTCGTGCGCGGGGATGCCATTGCGGGGTTAATCATCACCTTTATCAACATTATCTTTGGGATCATCATCGGCACCACAGAACATGGGATGAGTATGGGCCAAGCCGGAAAAACCTACGTTTTTCTGACAGTGGGGGATGGTCTGGTCACCCAGATTCCGGCCCTGTTGATTTCCATTGCCGCCGGTATCTTGGTCACCAAGGCCGGTGTTGAGGGATCCGTAGACAAGGCCGTTTTACAACAGTTGGGGGGATACCCCAAATCCATCGGGCTGAGCGCCGTGATGATCCTGTGTTTTGCCGCCATGCCAGGGGTGCCCAAAATACCCTTTTTAACCATCGCCCTGATTTTGGGGGGGGTGAGTTTTTACATTTACAAAACCCGCAGAGAGGCCTTAATCAAAGGCGATAAGGGCAAAAAAGCCCCAAGAGCCTTGGGCAGCGATGGGCGCCCTGTGCCCCTGCCAGCGGGGGCCACACCGGATGAAGACGATGCCCCCGCGCTGACCGAAGACCAAATCATCAGCAACGCCCTGCATATTGACGCTGTGCGTTTGGAATTGGGCTATGGCCTGATACCCTTAGTAAAGGGCACCTTTGCCGGACAATCTGTGGTCAAACTGCCAGAGCAAATTCGTACACTGCGGAAAACCCTGGTATCGGAAATGGGCTTTATTGCCCCCAGCATCCGAATTCAGGATAACCTGCAACTGGCCAGTGAAGCCTATGTCATTTACGTTAAAGATATCGAGGTCGGACGGGGCACCCTGAAACCCAACTGCGTTATGGCCCTGAGTCCCAGTGGCGAGGCCATCACCCTCACCGGTGAAGCCACCACCGATCCTGCCTTTGGTTTGCCGGCCATGTGGATCACCCAAGCCGAAAGGGATGCCGCCACCCTGAAAGGCTATACGGTGGTTGAGCCCTCGGCCGTGCTGATGACCCATCTCACGGAAATCGTCAAAGATCATATGCCGGAGCTTTTGTCCTACGGCGAGACCCAAAAACTGCTGGATCAGATTCGGGACGATCACAAAAAACTGATTGAGGATATCATCCCCGATAAACTCTCCGTCACCATTTTGCAGCGCATTCTGCAGGCCCTGCTGAAAGAGCGCGTCAGCATTCGGGACCTGCCCACCATTTTAGAGGCCCTTGCCGAGGCAGCGGGACAAACCCGCAACATTGTTTTGTTGGTGGAACATGTGCGGCAAGTCCTCTCCCGCACCCTGTGCCAAGCCCATGTTCAAGACGACGGCGTTCTGTCCATCGTGGCCGTGGGGCCGCAGTGGGAACAATCCTTCGAAGAAAGCCTGGTCGGTCAGGGCGATATGCGCACCCTAGGCATGGCCCCCAGCCAGATGCAGAAATTTGTCAAAGTGGTGAATGAGACCTTTGAAGATCAAATGCGTAAAGGCAATTATGCGGTCCTGATGACCTCTGCGGGTATCCGTCCCTATGTGCGTATGGTTTTGGAACGTCTCAGCCCCTCGACCCCCGTTCTGTCCCAGTTTGAAATCCATCCCAAAGTCAAAATCCGAACCGTCGCGCAAATTTAGATCAAATGTATTTTTAACTTGATTTTGCAAGGCAATTTGTGTATGATGGTTTCCACCATAAGATTCTTGCAATCTTTACCCCTAACCTTCGGGTTTTTTTAAAAGGAGACTTTGTTTTATGAGCCTGCAACACAACGACCCTATTGAGGCA
>JBJTVN010000110.1:0-2768 GCA_046081225.1 Alphaproteobacteria bacterium | reverse complement strand
CTTGTCCTATACCAATTTTAAAACTAAAAGGTTGACCGAGTTGGCTTCCGCAGTCAAGGCCACAGAAGACGCCAATGCCCGCCTCCTGACCATGGCGCAGTTACAAAGCACGTTTACCGCCACGGTTTCCCATGAACTGCGGACCCCCTTAACATCCATTCGGGGTTTTTTGCATATCATTCAAAAGGATTTTAAAATGATTCTGCGGGATATGCCATCATCAAAACATACATCTCGTATTCTCTCTAATGTGGAGATTATTCAGGCAGAAAGCGAGCGCCTTAGCCTTTTGATCAATGATGTTCTGGATATGACCAGCCTGTCCTCTGGGCGTATGGTCTGGCGGGATGAAGAAACACAGCCAGAGGATGTGATTCGGTACACCTTGGCCGCGATGAAAGGACAACGGCAACAGCATACCCATGTGATGCTGGAGCAGGAGATTCAAAAGCCATTGCCGTCCCTTTATGTGGATCCCCATCGTTTGCAGCAGGTTTTGATGAATTTGCTACACAATGCTTATAAATTTACGGAAAAAGGACGGATTCTCTTGAAATGTTGGGCTGAAAATAACCGCGTTTATTTTTCTGTTCAAGATACCGGCATGGGCATTCCCAAAGAGGATTTTGAGAGGATTTTCGAGCAATTCGAGCAAAGCGGATCCCTGAAAAACAAACCCCGCGGCACGGGCTTGGGCCTGGCCATCTGTCGTCAGATTATCGAGCATTACGGCGGCTCTTTCACCGTTGCCTCTGATGTAGGTAAGGGCAGCACGTTTACGTTTTTTATTGGACAGGTCGCCCCCTTATAGATTATATTTCTTTGGTTTTTTATGATTTGGATGATGGTTATGAATCGAACGCTGGAGGGTATTGAAATTTTCTCCGGATTGTCTCAACAGGAAAAAGCCGGTATTGCATCTCTATGCCAGTGGCGGGTTTTTGAGAAGGATCAATATATCCTCGATAAAGATGACCAAGAAACCGATGTTTATTTTATTACAGAGGGAAGCGTTCATATTTTGAATTATTCCCTAGCGGGACGCGAAGTTAGCTACGTCGATATTGGTGCTGGATCCTGCTTTGGGGAGCTTGCCGCTCTCGATAAACAGCCACGCTCGGCCGCCGTTATTGCCAAAACCACGACCCAAGTCGCTGTTTTATCTGCGGAACAATTTGAAGACATCCTGAGAGACTATCCCAGTATTGCCATTGCCCTTTTGAAAAAACTGGCCTCTTTCTTGCGCTTTGCCTCGCTGCGTATTTTTGAAATGAGCACGCAGCAATCCCAAAATCGGGTGGCCCTAGAATTGTTGCGCCTGATGGAGGTATCCGGCGAAAAGATTCCCAAAGAGGGTGCTGTGATTTTATCCCCAGCCCCTAAGCAGACGGATTTGGCCAATCGTATCGGGACCACACGCGAAACAGTGGCCAGAGCCTTTCGGAAATTGATGGAGGAAGGCATTGTGGTGCGCGTGCCCAAAGCCTTAAAAATTGTGAATCCGGACGCCCTGCATGCCTTGGCAGAAAACGTTGAATCGTGAGCATAAAACCTTTATAATGACCCTCAGGCTGGCGTGTGCGAGGTCCATCACGTTCCTCGGTCCATAATGTAAGAATGGGAGCTGTCCCTGTTTTGATCGTGGTCAAAGCATCACGGCGCCCCCCTGGTCATCGGCACCAGGCAACACGATGGCCACGGCACGCTGGCTCTTTTTAGGGTTCGCTTAAAGGGTGATACGCTCTAAAATAAACTGTCGATTTCATGGCCGCGCCCGCTCTCTTGGTCGCTGACCTGAAAAGTGTCATCGCGCCAAGGTGGCGCATCTTTGCGCGTTTTGCGTTGAACGGCCTCGCGGTATGTCGCTTTGTCACTTTTTGCGGGAATGGACCCTTTTATGGCAGAAACCGGCACCACCAACGCAGGCGCAGGAGGAGGGATGGCAAACATAACACCCTATTATGGCGCGAAAAGGTTAACGATGTGTAAAGGGGAGCCCCCCCTTAGGAGCGCTTATCATAGGGATTGTCCCGCGTCCGCAAAACGATGCGCAGTGGGATGGGGCCCAGGCCCAGATTATCCGCAAGGCTTTTTTTCAAATAACGCAGGTAATCCGGCGGAACCTCGTCGCTGCGGGTTGTGAAAATCACAAACGTGGGGGGGCGTGTTGAGGCTTGGGTGGCATATTTCAACCGGATACGCCGGCTTTTCACAACCGGCGGGGGGTGATGCGTGGTGGCATATCCCAGCCATTGATTCAACAGGGCCGTGGGGACCCGTTTGTTCCATAAATCGTACAAATGACGGCTTTTATCAAACAGATCAGAGACCCCTTTGCCCTCTTTGGCGGAAAGATACACCACCGGCAGGGTTGCCACATCATGAAAGATCATGGGCGATTGCGTTTTGATATAGCGGGTGATGCGTTTTTTTTGATCCTCTGGCACCTGATCCCATTTGTTCAGTGCTAAAATAACAGGCCGTCCTTCTGCCAAGGCATCCGAGACGATGGACAAATCCTGTTTTTCAATGCCCTGAACCGCATCCACCACCACAATGGCCAGATGGCAAAAATCCATGGCATGCTTGGTTTCGTGGGCGGCTTTGTGTTCAATGACATCCCGATGGGCTTTTTTTTTGCGCAGTCCCGCAGTATCTGTCAGGCGAAAAGTATGACCAGATATGACTGTCGTCGCATGGATGGTGTCCCGCGTCATGCCTGGCATGTCACTGGTCAATGTCCGTTCATACCCCAGCAAGGCATTCAT
>JBJTVN010000109.1:0-3164 GCA_046081225.1 Alphaproteobacteria bacterium | reverse complement strand
ACTCGTCATTGCGAGCGTAGCGAATCCATCCAGAAATGCCAGCAGCAGAAAAACTGGATTGCCACGCCTCCTGCGGAGGCTCGCAATGACGTTGTGGGAAAATTTTAGCGAGAAATTAACAACCCTGCCACACCCCCCCCAAAATCCAATCCCAAATCCCGTGGGCCAAGGCCTCTTTGGGCTGGCGGGGAAAGGGGATGGTTTTGGTGCTGGTGATGGCGGTGATGGCGTTGTGGGGGCTGTCGAAGGCGGGGGCCTCGGGGGTGTGGGTGTTGGCCAGCAGGATGTCACAGCCTTTTTCGGTGCGTTTGGCGGTGGCTTTGGCCAAGGTGTCCTCTGTTTGGGCGGCAAAGCCCACGACGCAGCGGGGCCTTTGGGACGGGGGCAGCGCGGCCAGATGGGCCAGCACATCCACCGTGGGCACCAGGGTCAGGGTCAGGCTGGGGCTTTTGGGGGGCTTCTGGGGGGCAACCTGTGGGCAGCGGTAATCCGCCACCGCCGCCACCGCAAAGGCATAATCAAAGGGCTGGGGCTGGGCCTGAATCTGTTGCAGGGCGGCGTCCCACATCGCCTGCGCCGTGGGGGTTTTGAGGGTACGGATGCGGGGGGAAAGGGGACGGGGGGCGGTGGTGGCGGCCTCCAGCATCACAACCTCGGCCCCGCGGGCGGCGGCGGCGGCGGCCAAGGCATACCCCATCTGGCCACTGCTGGCATTGCTGAGGAAACGGACGGGGTCCAACGGCTCTCGCGTGGCCCCCACCGTCAGCAAAACGCGCTTTCCCCGCAGCGGCAGAGAGGACACGAGGGCCCCCACAATCACCTCTGGATCGGCCATGCGGCCTTGGCCCTCTTCCCCGCAGGCGGCCTCGCCCACGGCGGGGGGAATGACGGTAACACCGCGCTGGGTCAGGGTGGTTAGGTGGCCTTGCACCGCAGGATGGGCATACATGGCGGGATTCATGGCCGGTGCCACCCACACGGGGGCCGTTGTGGCCAGCAAAATCGCCCCCGCCAGATCCTCCGCCAATCCCAGGGCCATTTTGCCCAGAAAATCCGCACTGGCGGGGGCCACCAGCACGGCATCGGCCTCCCGCGCCAAACGGATATGGCCCATGGCGGTTTCGTCCTCGGGGGAAAACAAATGGGTGTACACGGGCTGTTGACTCAGGGCCGCCAAAGTCAGGGGGGTGATGAATTGCTGCGCCCCCGCCGTCATCACAACTTGCACACTGTGGCGCTGTTTCTGGCACAGACGCAGGATCTCGCAGGCCTTGTACGCCGCAATGCTGCCCGTGACAATCAACAGAATGCGCATGATCCCCGCCCTTTTAGGATAAAAACAACGCCACAAACACAGGAATATACACCAAACCTATGAACATACTGAAAAACACGGTGGTGGCGGCCTTTTCCGGATGGATGCGATAATGGGCCGCAAAGGCCACCGTGTTGCCCGCCAGCGGCATGATGCTGATCATCATCATCACGCGCCGCGCCGTGTCATCCAGCAGGGCAATGGTGTGATGATCCAGCGCCACCAACCCAAAGGCCAGCGCGGGCCACAACACAAACTTCTGCCCCCAGAGCAAGGCCGCAAAGCGCCCCCCGCCCAGACTCAGGGATTTGACCCCCGACAACCCCAGCCCCACAATCATAATCCCCAGCACCACATAGGCCCCCCGAAAATGCCCCCATAAATCCACCAGATTCTGGGACAACCCTATGCCAGAGGCATTCAGCGCCAACCCCGCCGCCGTGGCATACAAAACGGGCATTTGCACGATTTTTTTCAAACTTTCACGGGGGGAAAAATGACCCCGCGCCAAAAAATACAACCCCAGCGTGTATTCGCACAGCGCCACATCCAGCGCGGCGAAAATGTAAATGCTGATATGCTCAGGGTACAGCGCGGCAAACACCGGCACCCCCAAATAGCCAGAATTGGCCGTGGAGGACGCCTGTCCAATCAAATTGCGGTGCCGGTCCTGATACACCAACCCGCTGAGGTGATACATGGTGGTGCCCATAATGGCCGCCATGCCATAACACACAAAGGGCAACAGGATATAGGCCGGCCGCAGCTCCATCGTGGCCGCCGCCCCAAAAAATACAGCGGGGACAATGATTTGAATCAAAATCTTGCTCAGGCTTCGCCGCCCCACCCGCAAAACCTGCCCCGCCACAAACCCCAACGCAATCAAGGCATACAGGGGCACAATTTTGCCCAGCAACAGAAAAAAAAGATCCATACCGGAAAAACGATCCTGCGCATCAACGTCAGATCCCACTATACGGGTGTTGACGGGGGAATGCTAGGGGGGAGTTGGGGGGTTATTGGCGGGATTTGTTATGCATAACGTTACTGAAGAAACGCTGAAGTCTCCCCAAGGCGTCACTACAAGATTCTAACACTACATTTGTAACTTCCTGAAGAAGGTCCCTTTCTGGGGACAGCGCCGCAGCAAGAGGAGACCCATACGGCAACTCTCCTAAAGATACATTATCATCGAGCGCCAACAAAATAGCACGAACAGCTTCCTGTTTTTCAGGGCTTAATGCAGTAAATACGCCTCTGGACGCTGCGATTTTCAAAGCCGGTTGAGAATACAAAAATGGTCTTTGTGCATCGTACATCTGCTTTATGGCAGGAATGGTACCTACCAAAAGTTCCACATCACGCAAAAGAGCCAAACTTTGAATAGGAAGTTGGCGAATAGTCTCAATGTCTTCAGCAGAAATTTCGTGCTCATCGGGGGAATGTGCATGATTATGTATTTGTTTTAATTCCTCAAGCGGAATACCATACCTTTCAATCATACGATTCATTTGAAAAACAGGAGGATTGAGAAATGCTTTTGCCAAATCATACTGATCGTTTTGACTCAACGCAGATATCTGATTATAAATATTTGATGGGTTGCCTGTCTCAAGAAAGAGACCAAGGCCATCCCTAAGAGATCTTTTTTGATGTTGTAAAAAGACGTAAAAAAATCCGTAAATTGATGGACCTCTAAAGCCTGTTCTTCCATATTAACATCCTTAAAAAAACCTTGATTTCAAATAGAATAATAAAATCCCCAAGAATGTCAAGCTTTATATCAAAAACTGTAAAAGCAAGTTGATAATGTCCTCTTGAGCAAATTAAGAATGTCCGCTTTAGGTTT
>JBJTVN010000108.1:0-2095 GCA_046081225.1 Alphaproteobacteria bacterium | reverse complement strand
CCCCCCAAAAATACAGGGGCATAAAACAGGTGCCAGCGATCCACAAGATTCTCTCTGAAAAGGGATGTCACTAGGGCAGGCCCTGATTCAACCATCACTTGATTGATGCCCGCTTCACCTAAGTTTAAAAAGGATTTTTTTATATCTTCCTCAGAATTTATGTGCATAATTTTATCAAAAAACTTTTCCAAAGAAGAAGGTACGTTATGACTGCTGATCAACCAGATGGGGCCACCCTCTTGGAAAAACGGCAAATCCCGCGTTAATCGCCCTGCGTTCCCAACAACAATCCGCAGGGGCTGGTGTCCCTCGCGCCCCGCGATACGACACGTCAAACGCGCCCTATCCACCGCAATGGTTTTGCATGATGTGAGCAGCGCATCATAACGGGAACGCAAGGTTTGGACATGATGGCGGGATACATCCCCCGTGATCCATTGACTGCGACCATCCGCCAAGGCCACACGACCATCCAGCGACATCCCCATTTTAACATCCACCACGGGACGTTGACGCTGCAAACGGCTAAAAAAGCCACGGTGGGCTTCGCGTGCTTCTGCCTCCCCCTCCCCCAACTTCACACGGATGCCTGCGCGACGCAGGGCCTCCAAACCTTGACCTGCTGTGCGGGAATCGGGATCCTCTAGGGCCGCCACAACACACCCCACACCCGCCTGAATCAATTTGGGGGTACAGTTATGGGCACAGGGCTCCAACGTCACATACACAGTGGCCCCTTTGGCCGTTTCCCCCGCCTGCGCTAGGGCCATATCTTCTGCATGGGGCCGACCACCCCGCTGCGTCACCCCGACACCCACGATCGTTTCACCCTGAACAATCACGCATCCCACACAGGGATTGGGCCATGTTTGTCCCTTGTTGCCCTCTGCATGCTCTAGGGCTTTTCTCATAAACGCAGAGGGAGGTATCATAAATCAAGGTTTCCGCAATTGACATGAACAAGGTTATCAGGATTGATAGAAAAAACCATCAGAAAGCCAAAACATGCCCCCCCCTGAACGCATCATCGGCCTTGATCCAGGGTTAAGCACCACCGGATGGGGGTTAATTGAAACAGAGGGACAGCGCCTGCGTTACCTTGACGCCGGACATATTGCCCCCCCCAAAGCCCTTGACCTGCCGGAACGACTGGCGTTTTTGCACAAAGCCCTGTGTGATTTGCTGGAAACCCATCGCCCCCATCGCGCGGCGGTGGAAATGGTGTTCATCAATGGCAATGCCAAAAGCAGTTTAACCCTGTGCCATGCACGGGGTGTGGTCCTGATGACACCGGCGGCCTTTGGCATTCCCGTTTTGGAATATCCCGCCAACACCATCAAAAAATGCGTTGTGGGGGTGGGGCACGCCGATAAGGTTCAGGTGCAAGCCATGATCCGTCACCTTCTCCCCACCGCCCCCTTGTTTGCCAAGCATGATACCGCAGATGCCCTCGCCGTGGCCATTTGCGGCAGCTTACCCCCCCCCACAAAAAGTGTGATAAAAAAGCAGCAGGCCTTGAAAAACTTACAACTTAAGGAAGCACAAAGACTTTTTTGACCTTCTTTTAAGAAAACATGATCTTAGTATAGAGAATCACTGTGAATCCCACAAAAACTACAAAAAATGCGCCATAACAAAGTTCTCAAGGTTCACCTTTCGGATTCTCTGGACGGACCTCTTTCTGTCCCTCCTGCGCTTTATTTTCTTTTGTTTTTCATTGCCATAACCCTTTTTGTTATGGACACAGAAGGCATGCGTCCCGCAACACTGCTGAAGGCCTCTTACCAAGACACCCTGAATAACCATCTTTCTGATATCCAGAAAAACGTTTGGGACTGGCAGCGTCTTGTGGGGGACTGGAAAAACTTTTATGAAGCGGATCAAATCAATCAGGACCTAAAGGCCACTATTGTCAGTCTGCGGGAAAAAATCAACACCACAGAGGCCTCCCTCAGAGAGCTCAATGCCCTTAAAGAGCAAGTGCATTTTCTTCCCAGCAAGACCCTCTCATTTGTGACCACACGCATTCGACGTTATAATTATGGACCCTTTGCTAGGCGGATGCTGATTGAAACCCCAAAACACACGGCCATAG